>NZ_JAMXSJ010000020.1:0-73191 GCF_024124725.1 Halomonas sp. Ps84H-12
TTTCACTGCGGTAGCCGCCGCGAGCCGGCGATAGCAGCCGCGTGAGCAGTGGCCAGGTGGTGCCCCGCTTCAGGTCGCGTGCCACCACGCTGATCAGCGGATAACCGCCGACGATCTCGCCGGTATCACCGTCGCGAACGCGGGTTCGGTATTCACTGGTCGGGGCGCCATCCCGGTTCAGGTCGCCCGGATCGATGGCCAGCACCATGTCATCGGTGATGTAAGGCGTGATCCGCTGGAGCTGCAGTTGCTCCGCGGCCCAAGCAAGCTCGCTGTGCCGGGACAGCATGCGCGACAACCGCTTCTGCGTGTGGTGCAGCCGACAGGGTTCCTTCAAGGCGCGGGCGATCTCGGCCTGGCGCAAACTACCGCTGGCCAGGATGCCAAAGAGCGTTTCTGCCGCCAGCTTCACGACGGGTCGAGCGAGGTGATCCGACAGGTCGTCACACCAGTCGATCAGGCGAGCTTTCCATTTGGCGCGGTCTTTGGCATCTTGAAGCATCGGGGTTTTCCTTTTGGTTCATGGTGTTAGGGGTAACAACATGATACCGACGGGAAAGCCCCGATCTCGTTGATAGCACTGAAACTTTCAACGCTATTCAGGCAGTTACAGCACCACCTGTGGAAAAGTGGGGAGACGCTAGTGCTATGGGGGTAAGTCCTATTAGCGAGTCGTCCCTAAAAAGCGTGTGACGTTTGTGAGTAATGCAGTGGCGACCACCCCAAGGCTCTCGCCTTCCACGTAACGGTAGTAGTGGCTTTCCAGCAGCAGGTCGTGGTTGAGCGCACACAGCGTGTGATTGGTTAAGGCGTCTTTAACCAGCGGGTAAGGCAGTAGCGCCCAGCCGGTTCCGTTAATTACCGCATCGCGAATCACCTCGAACATGGTCAGGCCCAGATAGTTGGTGGAGAACAGCGCCTCGCTCACCAATTTGTCGCCTTGGTCGAAGGTCAGGCATACCTGGGTGTACTGTGCCAAATCATCTTTGGTGACGTTGGGCAGGCGACTGAGTGGATGCCCAGGTGCCGCCACGAGACTCATGCTCACCGGGGCAAGGTTGCTGGCGTTCACCGAGGCCCCTTCAGCGGTGTAGAGCCCAAAGGCAATATCCACCGTTTGGCGCAGCACGAACTGGGCATGCTCCTGAGGTGGGAGCAGGTATACCGAAATGGCCGTGAGCGGGTAGCGCTGCTTCAGGTCGTGCATGACCTGTCGCCAAAACGCTTCGGGCAGCGCGTCGTCCCGCGCGATGCAGAGCTGGCTCTCAACGCCCTGCAAATGCTGCTGGCAGTGCTTGTTGATGCGGTTGGCACTGGTCAGTAGGCGGTAGCAGTCGGGTAGTACGCTTTCCCCCACCGCCGTTAGCTGCAAGCTGTTACCCGAGCGCTCAAACAGTGCCACACCCAGGCTATCTTCCAGTGCATTGACGGAGGCACTGAGCGTGCTGCGCTTTATGCCGGTATGCCGGGCAGCAGCGGCAAACGAACCGTGTTCTGTGACATCAATAAACGCCTGCACCTGTTCTGCGCGCATGAGAGCCACCTTATGAAAACCCTTTGAGCGCCAATATAATTGGCGCTGAGCGATTGGTGAAGCGTTAGTGTACTCACTATGATGGCCTGCGTTTACTATCCTCTTATTGGAGCAACCCGCGTGACCCCCTTTGTCGCCGAGCGCCGAGCGCTTAGATTTTCCGCCATTTCTGCCAGCCTATTTGCCTTTACCGGGCTTGCCTTAGGCCTTGCCAGTGGCTCAATTACGATACTCTTCGATAGTGGCTATTCGCTATTAAGTTTAGTGCTGGCATCGCTGTCGCTGTTTGCACTTCAGCAGGCCCGCAAACCCGCGGATGATCACTACCCCTTTGGGCGGCTAACGGTAGAACCGCTAGCCGTGCTGCTCAAAGGCGTGGTGATTGCGCTAGTGTGTCTGTTTTCGCTGGTCTCAGCGCTCTGGAGCCTGACTCAGGGTGGACGTTTGGTCACGCTGGACTTGGCGCTGATGTTTGGCGTGGTCAACGTGACGGGGTGTTTGCTGACTTGGTGGTGGTTAAACCAGTACGCCAAGGTCGCGCAATCTTCACTACTGGCGGCGGAGCTGCGCCAATGGCAGATGGATACCTGGCTCAGTGCTGCCGTCATGCTGGGCTTTGCCCTTACCTGGGGGTTAACCCTCTCGCCATGGGCACACTTGGCGCGTTTTGCCGATCCGGTGATGGTGCTGATTATTGCGGGTTACTTCCTGCCCATGCCCATTCGTATGGTCAAAGGCGCGCTGCGCGAGTTGATGTTCGGCGAACCGGTAGGCAGCGTCCGCCAGGAGGTGGTCCAGGAAGTCGCGGATTTCGATATTGCCGATGACGATGTGCGCCTAGCGCAGGTGGGCAGTTTTTTAATGGTCGATATTCAGCTGGATAAACAGCAGATTGACGACGCCGAAGAGATCGTCGAGAGCGTAGAACAGCACTGTAAGCTGCGTAATCTGCGTCCGGTGACGAGTATTACACTGGTTACATAGTGGCCGAATCAAAAACTATTGACGCTATTGCAGTTGGGGTGATATTTAGCGCTACCGACAATTGGTGTCGGCTTAACACTGCACTTTTGAGGGTTGCAAAAACATGCCATTGCGCCGCTGTTTGCCCTTACGCTGGGTACCCTCCATCTCTTCCAACTCCTCTTCGCTCATCGAGTCATACATCCCTTTCGAGGCGTCATACAGCTCGCTTGGCTTGGTCTCACCGCGCTTAGCCGAGAGGGCAGCCCCGGCGGCTTTCTGCTGTGCTTTGGAGGTGGCTTTCATTTTGCGACTCCTGTCAGTTGACTTCCGTTACTTGCTCACGTTATTAAGCCTAGCAGTGGGTACTAATGTTTTCAGATAGTCTGGCGCGTTTAACTTAAGAGACCTCCATGACACCGGCAATCAACAGCGCAAGGCACGCAGGTATTGCGTTTCAGCTCCATGAGTATCAGCACGATAATGCCGCTCCCTCTTATGGGCTGGAAGCGGCTGAAAAACTCGGCGTCACGGCTGAACAAGTCTTCAAAACCCTGGTGGTAAGCCTGGATGGCAAGCAATTGGCCGTGGGGATTGTGCCGGTGAATAGCCAGCTTGGTTTAAAGCAGATTGCCAAAGCCGCCGGGGCAAAAAAGGCCGTGATGGCGGCGCCTGAGATTGTCGAGCGCACTACCGGCTACGTACTGGGCGGCGTTAGCCCGCTGGGCCAGAAAAAGCGCCTGCCGACGTTCATTGATGCCTCGGCACAAGCGTGGTCGACGCTTTACGTGAGTGCTGGTCGGCGAGGGTTAGAAATCGAACTCTCGCCGGAGGACCTCGCTGCACTCAGCCAGGGCCGTTTCGCAGCGCTCTCTGCATAGAACGATACGCATCGGGTTAAGTGCCTGGCAAAGCAGGAGAGGGCGCTTTCTGGTATGGTGCTTCCATCAATCGGATCGCTGGGCACCGCCGCCCCTTCAGGAATTTTTTGTGTCAGATACCTCTTTTGCCTCCCTTGCCCTCTCGCCCGCGCTGCTGAGCACGCTCGACTCTCTGGGCTATCACGACATGACGCCCGTTCAGGCGCAGAGCCTGCCGCCCATGCTGGTGGGGCGCGATGTGATGGCGCAGGCCAAAACGGGCTCGGGTAAAACCGCCGCGTTTGGTTTGGCGCTGTTGTCACAGCTGCGTGTAGAAGCCTTCAGCGTACAGGGCTTGGTGCTGTGCCCCACCCGCGAACTGGCCGATCAGGTCGCCGAGGAGCTGCGACGCCTGGCGCGGGGCATGCCCAACGTCAAAGTACTCACACTGTGTGGCGGCGCGCCCTTTGGGCCGCAGCTCGCCTCGCTGGAGCACGGTGCGCATATCGTGGTGGGCACGCCGGGGCGGGTGGACGAGCACTTGCGCAAAGGCTCGCTCACGCTTGGGTCGCTGGCCGTGCTGGTGCTGGACGAAGCCGACCGTATGCTGGACATGGGCTTTCAGGTCACCATCGACGACATCATCGCCGATACCCCCACTGACCGACAAACGCTGCTGTTCAGCGCGACGTTTCCCGATGAGCGGGAGGGGCTGGCAGCCATGACCCGCGGCGTGCTGCGCGACCCGGTCAGTGTCAAGGTGGCAGAGACCCACGATGCCACGACCATCGAGCAGCACTTTTACCGTGTGTCCCATGACGACGACCGTTTTGCTGCGTTGATCGAGCTGCTGCTTGCCACGCGACCTACCACTAGCGTGGTGTTCTGTAATACCAAGCGGGAAACCCAGGCCGTGGCCGATGGCTTGGTCGATGCGGGATTTAGCGCCGTCGCCTTGCACGGCGATCTCGAGCAGAAAGACCGCGACCGGCTGCTGGTGCTGTTTGCCAATCAGAGCGCATCGATTTTGGTCGCCACCGATGTGGCCGCCCGCGGGCTCGACATTGCTCAACTAGACGCCGTTTTCAATTACCAAATCGCCCGCGAGCTGGACGTCCACGTTCATCGAGTCGGCCGCACGGGGCGCGCAGGAGCCAGCGGTATCGCCTGTACCCTGGTCACACCGCAAGAAGATTATCGACTCGAACGCCTCGCTGAGCTGTTGGGCGAGCCGCTCGCGACCGAGCCGCTGCCGAAAGCCACCAACGGTTCGCCGTTCGAGCCCCCCATGGCCACGCTACAGTTGGCGGGTGGCAAGAAAGATAAGCTGCGCCCTGGCGACATTCTGGGAGCATTGACCAGCGAAGGCGGTCTGCGCGGTGATCAGGTGGGTAAGATCAAGGTGTTGGCTCGAAGCGCTTACGTCGCGGTGGCGCGCAGCGCTGTCCAGAAAGCTCAGGCCAAGCTGGAGCGGGATAAACTCAAAGGGCGCGCTTTCCGCGTGCGACGCATTCGCCATTAACGATCCCAATGACGTGGTCGCTATCATAAGGAGCCTTCGCAGCAAGTTATGAAAACACCCAAACGATTACAGCCCCTGGTCGACGATGGCCTGATCGATGAGGTGCTGATGCAGTTGATGAGCGGCAAGGAAGCGCAGGTGTACATAGTGCGCTGTGGCGACGACACGCGCTGTGCCAAAGTCTTCAAAGAGGCCAAACAGCGTAGCTTCAAGCAGGCGGTGCAGTACCAGGAAGGGCGTAAAGAGCGCAACAGCCGCCGCGCCCGCGCCATGGCCAAGAAGACCCGCTACGGCCAGAAAGAGCAGGAGCAGGCGTGGCTGACCGCCGAGGTGGATGCGTTGTACCGCTTGGCCGCGGCCGAGGTGCGTGTGCCCAAGCCCTATGGTTTCGTGGATGGCGTACTGCTGATGGAGATGATCACCGATGCAGAGGGGGATGTGGCACCGCGCTTGGACGATGTCACCCTGACCGAAGAGCAGGCGCTGCGCTATCACGCCAAAGTGATCCAAGACGTGGTGCGCATGCTCTGTGCAGGCTTGATCCACGGTGATTTATCGGAATTCAACGTGCTCGTCGACGCCGATGGCCCGGTCATCATCGATTTACCTCAGGCGGTGGATGCGGCGGGCAATAACAGCGCTGCTGCCATGCTGGAGCGCGATGTGAACAACATGCGTGCCTATTTTGGCCGTTTTGCGCCCGAGCTGCTCGCTACCCATTACGGTAAAGAGATGTGGGCGCTGTATGAAGCGGGGAAGCTGCATCCCGATAGCCAGCTGACCGGCCACTTCGAGTTCGATGACCACATTGCCAATGTGGACGAGCTGATGGAAGTGATCGACGACGTCAAAGAGGAGGAGGCCGAGCGCCAAGCGCGCCTGCGCGATGACGACGACGAGGATTAACCCCAATAGTGATAAACTGAGGCAACGCTTAGCAGAGTAAGTAGTTGGATGAAACGACTCTGCCATATCGCATAGCCGAAAGATCACCGGAGGGGCGTGTGAAGGGCAGTCGTTTCAGTGCAGGGAGAGCCAAGTCACTCCTGAGCTGGCCCACCGGGTGCTCGACAGGCCCGTTTCGGCCATGCTGCTGTTGGCGGGGGTAGCGTCGTCAACCGCCGTGGCGCCTGCCAAGCCCCGCGCTGCTCGCTCCCTTGTTAGCCACCGCACTTCTCTCCGGGTTAGATATCGCCAGCCTCGCCCTGCCAAGCTGGGGCATGAACCTGATGCTCTGGGTGCTGGGCAGCGCCATTGGTTCGCGCTTTCAAGGCATGACGCGGCGGCTGTTGGGCCGCTACTTATGGCAGTCAGGCGTTGCGACGCTGCTGGCCCTCGTCGTGTTGGCTGTTTTTGCCGAACTGATCCACCAAACGGTGGGGGTAGGGCGCGATGTTGCCTTGCTCGCTTTAGCCCCCGGCGGTATTGGTGAAATGGCGATACTCGCCGTCGCGCTCAACATTGACCCAGTGTTTGTGGCTTTTCATCACCTGCTGCGGATGGTCACCCTGATGATTGTTGCTCCCTTCTGGGCCCGCTGGCTAATGCGTCATCATCCTGACGCCTGACGTCGCGATCATTACGCTAACTCTCCTCGCTGTGCTCCCTTTTATCGCGTCATGTAAGGACTCTCCATGCTGTCACGTCTGCTCTCGCCGCTGTTCCGTTTTTTTGAGGAGCGCGTTAACCCCTACCCAGAGGGTGAGGTCACCACACCGCCCAAAGGGCTGTTGCCGTTTATCTGGCACTTTTCGCGCCCGGTGTGGCCGTGGCTGCTAGTGATGTCGCTGATAACGGCGGTGGTATCTGCCGCAGAGGTGGTGTTCTTTAGCTACATGGGCGATTTGGTGGATTGGCTGGGTGGCGTCGAGCGCGCCGATTTCTGGGCCAACCACGGCCTGTGGCTGGCGGGCCTTGGTTTGTTAGTGGTGGTGGGCCTGCCGCTACTGGTGCTGCTGCAGTCGCTGGTCACCCACCAGAGCATTTTTGGTAACTACCCGATGATTGGCCGCTGGCTCTCTCATCGCCATATGCTCAGCCAGAGCCTAGCGTTCTATCAAGATGAGTTTGCCGGGCGGGTATCGCAAAAAGTGATGCAAACCGCGCTGGCCGTGCGGGAAACCGTCACGAAAGTGATGGATCTGATGGTGTACGCCATCGTCTATTTTACCGGGGCGGCCATTCTGTTGGGACGCGCCGATCCATGGCTGCTGCTGCCGCTAGGCCTTTGGCTGATCGGCTATTTAGGCATCATGCGCTTTTTCGTACCGCGCCTGCGGGATGTCTCTATGGCCCAGGCGGGTGCTCGCGCTCAGATGACTGGCCGCGTGGTGGATAGCTACAGCAATATCCAGACTATCAAGCTGTTTGCCGATACTCAGCGCGAAGAGCGCTACGCCAAAGATGCTATGGAGGGCTTTATGGTCACCGTGCATCGCCAGATGCGCCTGGTCACGGTGATGAGCGTCTGCTTGACGCTCCTTAATACGCTGCTGCTGGTTGGCACGGCAGGCATGGCGATTGCAGCGTGGTACATGGAGGCGATCTCTCTGGGCGTGCTGGCCATCGCCATTGCCCTGGTGATGCGGATCCGCTTTATGTCTGACTGGATTTTATGGGAAGTCGCCGGGCTGTTTGAAAACATCGGCACGGTGCAGGATGGCATGAACACCATCGCCCAAGAGCCGACGGTGAAAGACGCGCCCAACGCTAAAGCGCTGACCGTGCCCAACGGCGAGATCGTCTTCGATACGCTGCGCTTCCAATATGCCCAGGCAAAAGGGGAGAGCAAAAACGTCTTCGATGGTCTTAGTCTGACCATCAAACCCGGTGAAAAGATCGGCCTGATTGGCCGCTCCGGGGCGGGAAAATCGACCCTGGCGAACCTGTTGCTGCGCTTTTACGACCTGCAGGGCGGGCGCATTCTGATCGACGGACAAAACATTGCTGAAGTCACCCAGAGCTCGCTGCGCCACCAGATCGGCATGGTGACCCAAGACACCTCGCTGCTGCACCGTTCGCTGCGAGATAACATCCGCTATGGCAGTCCGCACGCCAGCGATGAGGATGTCTGGCAGGCGGTATGCCGTGCCCATGCCGATACCTTCATCAACGACCTAGTCGACCCCAAAGGGCGGCGAGGTTTGGATGCTCATGTGGGTGAGCGGGGCGTGAAGCTCTCCGGCGGCCAGCGCCAGCGCATTGCCATCGCCCGGGTGCTGCTCAAAGACGCCCCGATTCTGGTGTTGGATGAAGCCACCTCGGCGCTGGATTCCGAGGTTGAAGCGGCGATTCAAGAGCAGTTGGATGCCTTGATGGAGGGCAAAACCGTAATTGCCATTGCCCATCGACTCTCCACCATCGCCATGCTGGACCGTTTGATTGTGGTGGATGAAGGGCGCATGGTGGAGAGCGGCACCCACCAGGAGTTGCTGGCCCGAAACGGCATTTATGCAGGTCTTTGGCAGCGGCAGTCGGGCGGCTTTTTAGGTAACGACCTTGATCTTGATAACAACGCCCCCATTTGAGACTAGACCGGTCGCCTACTAAGGGCGCTTTAACAGGAGGTACTGATGCAAGCTATCCAGCTTCAACAACCCGGCGGTTTAGATAAATTGAACGTTGTCGACGTGGCAGCCCCTGGGGAGCCAGGCCCCGGCGAGATCAAAGTGCGCCTGCACGCCAGCTCGCTGAACTTTCACGACTACGCGGTCGTGGCGGGGATGATTCCCACCGACGATAAGCGCATCCCGATGTCCGACGGCGCGGGCGTGGTGGAAGCCGTTGGCGAAGGTGTGGAAGAGTTTGCCGTGGGCGATGCGGTCGTCTCGACCTTCTTCCCATACTGGCTGGAAGGCCCGGCGCGCGTAGGCGACTTCACCACCACCCCAGGCGATGGCGTCGATGGCTATGCCCGCGAGCAGGTAATTCGACCGGCCACATGGTTCACTCGCCAGCCGATCGGCTACAGCCATGCAGAATCCGCCACGTTGACCACCGCGGGATTGACCGCTTGGCGCGCGCTGGTGGTGGACGGCGGCTTGAAAGCGGGCGATACCGTACTGGTACTGGGTACCGGCGGGGTGTCGATCTTTGCACTGCAGTTCGCCAAGCTGATGGGGGCTAGAGTGATCGCGACCTCCTCTTCCAATGAGAAGCTGGAGCGCCTGCGTAGCCTCGGCGCGGAGCACACCATCAACTACCGCGAGACACCCGAGTGGGGAAAAGCGGTCAAAGCGTTGACCGACGGCAAAGGCGTGGATCACGTCATCGAGGTAGGCGGCCCCAGTACGCTGCCGCAATCCATCGATGCCGTGAAGATTGGTGGACACATTTCGCTGATTGGCATACTGACCGGCCGCGAGGGAGACATTCCCACTGCCAAACTCATGGCCAAGCAGGCCAAGCTGCAGGGTTTGATCGTCGGTAGCCGTCGCCACCAGATTGAGATGATCGACGCGATCGAAGCGACGAATTTGAAGCCGATCATCGATCGTGAATTCCCGCTTAGCGAGATTGCCGAGGCGTTTCGTCATCAAGAATCGGGCAAGCACTTTGGTAAAATTTGCCTGACCTTCTGATAATCAAGCGCTAACAATCGTACTACACGTCTGCATAGAAGGCGGGCGTGTAGTGCGTATCAACCATGTTGCCCTACTCTCCTAATCGGCTAAATACCACGCCTTTTACCTCAAGCTCCCAGATGTCGTCGTAAGGCACAGTGACGCCATCCATATCGCCAGGGTCGCCGGTACTGTTTTTGATGACGGTTTCGGGAATGACCTTCACTCCCATCACCCCGACATGCTGAATTCTTCCGCTGAACCGGTTGCCCTCCTGCTCAATGAGCACCCGCTCGCCTGCAATGCACTTCGCAAGCTTCTCGTGTAGTTCAGCCATCGTGACATTCACCACGCTCATCGTTGCCTCCTGCGCATCGCTCAAAAGTGAGTTACTTGGCAATAACGACGTTATTTTAGACGATAAGTTCGGCTAGCCCCGGGGGTATGGCATAAGGCATGCTAACCTTAATCTAGTTTACTGAATCGAGGCGGGATATGGCGCAAGGCTCAACGAACGCGGCTTTATCGCCATGGAACGTGGTGGCATTAGACACCTTTCAAACCCCTGAGCGCACCCAGGCGAGCCAGTGGCGGCGTAGCTGGCGAGCGGCCACCACCTGGATGATAGGCAAGGAAGCTTCCGAGCGCCAAGCGAAGCAGGAGAGTGAACTGCGCGCGCTGCCTGAAGTGAAGCTGGCGCATGTTGCGCCCCCCATTGACTGGATGCCCGCCACCGAACGCTTGAAACAGGCGCTGAAAGACTACGAAGATGCGCCGGTTGTGCTGTTTATTTCACCGCCTTACGGCGAGCACAGCACCGTGGTGAGCCAATGGGCTGCGCAACAGGATATTCCTTGCCTCACCGTACCCACGCTGAAAGAGCTAGTGGACGGCAGCCTAGCCTGGGTAGAAGACGCTACCCAGCTAAAGCGCTGGGCAATTCCTGCCTTGGAGTACCACTTTTTACGCCATACCAATGGCTTGCAAGGCGTTCGTGAGTTGCTTGAGCGTGCTTTGAGTGGGCGCCTGGGGCAGAGCGTGATGGGATGCGATAGCTGGACCTACGCTTACTTACAGCACGCGGTGGGGCTAGAAGGCGTGCCGGTATTGACCCTCCAAGGGCTCGAAGGTGAACAGTTAGCCCACTATTTTTCCCAAGCAGCGGGGGAGTGCCCGACGGTGTACAGTACACGTACGGGTAAATCGATTCTCACCAGCGACAGTGATCAAAAAGAGGCCTATAAAGAGCTGCAGCGCCTAGCGGCACACTGCCGAGGGCACCTGGGAATTGCCTGGCACTATTGGCGTGAGCGGCTGCGTGAGCCAGCAGAAGATTCGGATAGCAGTGATAACAATGGCCATAAATGTAGCGATAAAGAGGATAGCGACACTTCTCAAGAACTATGGCTACTGGACGCGCTGGCCGAAGCCGAACTACCCACAGATACCGGCGATCTAGCTACTTTACTGCTGCATACGCTGCTGATTCACGGCGGGCTGGAAGATCATGCGTTAAAACATGTGCTGCCTTTTTCGGATCACGAATCGTTAAATGCACGCTTTGCCCTGGCGCGGCGCGGCATTCTTAGCAGCCAGCAAGGGCGGTGGCAGGTGGCGCCGCTTAGCTATGCCAGCGTGCGGCAGCTGCTTGAGTCGCGTAACTATCTCGTTGACCCGCTCTAGGAGTACTAATGGAAGACCAAGGGCAGTACGCCAAGCTGTTTAACGAAATGGATAGCCAAGCGTTGATAACGCTCGGCCTTATCTTGGTCAGCACGATTCTACTGATTATTGTCAGCCAGCGAGGACTCAACTGGGTGGCGAATCGGCTGCACGGCCAAGTGCGCTTTCGGGTCTTTGCCCTGGTGCCGCTCACCCGCCTGCTAATTTTGATCGCTGCGCTCGCCATTGCCGTACCCATCATTGTCGAGCCGTCGTTGCGCAATATGGTGACGCTGCTGGGGGCGATTGGCTTAGCCATTGGCTTTGCGCTGAAAGACTATGTCAGCAGCCTGATCGCTGGGGTAGTGTCTGCCGTCGAGCTACCGTACCGGCCTGGCGACTGGGTGAATATCGAAGGCACGTACGGCGAAGTGAAGCACGTGGGCATGCGAACAGTCGAGGTCCAAACGCCGGACGATGATATGGTAGCGGTGCCGCATTTAAAGCTTTGGGACTCTGCGATCTATAACGCCAATAATGGTGGCACTAGCCTGCAGTGCGTGGCGAGTTTTTACCTTCATCCAGAGCATGAAGCCGGCTGGGTGCGCAAAGCACTGCGCGATGTGGCGCTGACCAGTGCTTATTTAAAGTTTGGAGAGCCGATTATTGTGGTGGCGGAGGAGAAGCCCTGGGGCACGCATTACCGTATCCGTGCTTACCCCGTCGACCCCCGCCAGCAGTTTCTGTTTATCACTGACTTAACGGTGCGCGGCAAAGCAGTGCTAAGCGCTGCTGGCATTCAACCAGCGCTGCTACCACCAGATGCCGCCCTAGATGCACGAGGTGCAGCTAGCTGATGACAACACCAACCACACTCTATATTGGATGGGACGTGGGCGGCTGGAACTGCGATAACAGCTCTGCCAGCCGCGATGCGCTGGTGGTGCTGGATGACGCGCTCAATGTGATAGGCATGCCGTGGCGGGGAAACCTGCGCGTCACGCTGAATGATGCTACCTCTAGCCGTGATTTGATCAACCGGCTTCTGGCACTGTGCACTACTGGCGTGGAGCTTGGAGCATGCCAAAGGGAGTGTGGCTTGGCCGCCAGCAGAGATGCCAGCGGCCGAAGGGTGGATTTTTGTACCGAAGGATGCGTTAAGCGCCTAACGGCTCAAGCGCTCTCTTCCGGTAGCTCCGCGTTATGGAAGACGTTCTGTACGTCGTCCAGCTCGTTGAGCATGTTGAGAAATTTCTCGAACATCGCCACGTCATCGCCTTCAATCGGCGTGGTGGTTTGCGGCAGGAACTGAATCTCGTCGACTTCAAAGTCGATTTCGCCGAAGGCATCTAGCAGCGCCTGCTTGGCTTTGGCGTAGTCGGTGTGCGGGGCAAACACCGTGATGCGGCCCTCTTCCTGCTCAATATCGGTGACATCCACGTCGGCTTCCATTAGCGCTTCCAGCACCGCTTCTTCATCGTTGCCGGTGAAGGAGAAAATCGCACAGTGGTCGAACATATGGCTGACGCTGCCTGGCGTGCCGATCTTGCTTTTGGTTTTGGTGAAGCAGCCGCGCACATCGCCAAAGGTGCGGTTGGGGTTGTCGGTGAGGCAGTCGACAATCACCATGGCGTTGCCAGGGCCAAAGCCTTCGTAGCGCGCCGGTGAAAAATCCTCACCGCCTGCGCCGCTGGCTTTATCCAAGGCTTTATCAATGACGTGAGAGGGCACCTGGTCTTTCTTGGCACGCTCTATCAAACCGCGCAGTGCGAGGTTACCGTTAGGATCCGTACCGCCCGCTTTGGCACAGACGTAAATTTCACGTCCATACTTGCTGTAAACTTTGGTTTTCGCAGCGGCCGTTTTGGCCATGGATTCCTTACGGTTTTGAAACGCCCTACCCATATTGAAGTCCTTTATTAGCCATGAACCGCCTGCATGGCAGGCGTCATCGTTTTCAAAAAGGGGAAAATTTTACCCAACAGCGTACCATGCTAACAGCGTTATTTAAGCGCCTGGGTGGTTTCCCCTACGGTTAAAAGACATGCTACAGGCAACAACACAAGAATTGGCCTTAGCTTAGGCAAGCGCTGTCGTATACTGGCCAGCTCATAACGAGGCTATCCATGGAGGAGAAAATGCCGCTGACACTCTGGCTTTCGCTGGCTGCCATTTGTGCGATGGGGGCCATGTCGCCTGGGCCAAGCTTAGCATTGGTGCTACGCCACACGTTGGGGGGTGGTCGCGTGCCAGGCATCACGGCGGCTATTTTTCATGCCTTCGGCGTAGGGTTTTATGCGTTGCTCACCGTGCTGGGCTTGGGCGCTGTAATGGTGCGCTTTCCCGAATTGTTTCAGTTGATTACATGGTGCGGCGCAGCGTATTTGGCGTGGCTGGGTATCAAGGCGCTGCGCGCTGGCCGTAGCGGTGCGCTCTCGCCGAGTGCCGTGGTCACCACACCGCAGCAAGCCGCCAAGGAAGCCGTACTGGTGGCCCTGGGCAACCCCAAGCTGATCATCTTTTTTGTGGCGCTATTAAGCCAGTTTGTCACCCCCGAGATGAGCCTACTCGCCAAGGTGATTATCGTGGCCACGGCGATTATTATTGATGGTGGCTGGTACGTGCTGGTGGCAGTGGGGCTCTCTCACTCTCGAGTGCTGCCGTGGCTACAGCGTCACGCTCACTGGATTAACCGCATTACGGGCGTGCTGTTGATCGCGCTAGCGTTGCGTGTAGTGGCAGGGCCAATCATTTAACCTGTGCGCTGGTGCCACTACCGTTGTAGTGGCAAGGTAAGGTGTATGCTGGCAAAGGCATTTTAGAGGCCTGGCGATGACGATTTACGAGCAGGATTGTTATACCCATCAAGGTAAGCCCTTCAATCTGCGCGCTTTGCGTGGGCAGGTATTATTGGTGGTCAATGTGGCCAGCCAGTGCGGTTTTACGCCGCAGTTGAAAGAGCTCGAGGGGCTGTACCAGCGTTACCGGGATCGTGGATTTACCGTGTTGGGCTTCCCCTGTAACCAGTTTGGCCGCCAGTCGCCCGAGAGTGCCGAGGCGTTCTGCGCCTTTGGCGAGCAGCAGTTCGGGGTGAGCTTTCCGCTGCTGGAAAAGGTGAAAGTCAACGGCTCCGATGCTCACCCGCTATTTGTACAGCTCAAGCGGGAGGCGCCAGGGATTTTGGGCACCAAAGCTGTAAAGTGGAATTTCACCAAGTTTCTGGTAGGCCGAGATGGCAAGGTCATCGCCCGCTTTGGCCCCAAGGATCATGGGTTAACGCTGCGCTTAGCCCTTGAAGCCGCACTGGATAAAGAGTGAATCAGCCAGCCGCTAAACCTCCCCGCGCGCGACCATCAAGCGTTGCATTAGCTCGGTCCAGCGATGGCGAACCATCATGGTCGTCAATCCCGAAAAGAGTGCCCAGCTTTTGCGCCGCCAGCCTTTCAATTTCAGATTGTGGTTCACCAGCTGCTTCATCAGTTTGTAGTCATCGAACTTGCGCCACTCGCTGGCGACTGACAGCTGGTGGCGTGACATCACCGGCGCCAGCTCCAGGCGTAGCATCCACTCAAGCTCTTTGAGCGACATCTTGTGCTGCTCAATCACCTCAATCATATGGGCGTAGTCGCGCTCGCTGGGTTCGCGGTCAAGCCAGAGAGGGGCAAGTGCTAGCCACAAATCGCCCCGCTCATCGACTAGCTGCTGTGCATTCATTAAAGATCCCGTCGGCAAGTGGTGGGCAGGCCGCTATCCTGCCGCGAATGGCGGATAAGCTCAAGAGCGGACAGGGCGCGCCGAGACCGCTAGAATACCCTCATTGATAACTCGGCACTGCCGTGCCGAACGCAATACTCATCTGATGAAGGGGTCGAATGTGATCATTAAACCGAAAGTGCGTGGCTTTATCTGCACCACCACCCACCCGAAAGGCTGCGAGCAGAACGTTCTCGAGCAGATCGAAGCGACCCGCGCCCGTGGTTTGGACAAAAGCCAAGGCCCGAAGAAAGTGCTGGTGATCGGTGCCTCTAGCGGTTACGGCCTAGCGGCGCGTATTACCGCCGCCTTTGGTTACGGCGCCGACACTCTGGGGGTGTTTTTTGAAAAGCCGGGCACCGAGAAGAAGCCGGGCACCGCTGGCTGGTACAACAGCGCCGCGTTCGATAAGTTTGCCAAGCAGGAAGGTCTGTACAGCAAATCCATTAATGGCGATGCGTTCTCCCACGAAGCGCGGGAAAAAGCCATTGAGCTGATCAAGCAAGACATGGGTGAGATTGATCTCGTGGTTTACTCACTGGCATCCCCCGTGCGTAAGCTGCCCGATACCGGTGAAGTCAAACGCTCTAGCCTAAAGCCGATTGGTGAGACCTACCGCGCCACGGCCATTGATACTAACAAAGACACCATTA
The DNA here is from genome assembly GCF_024124725.1 of Halomonas sp. Ps84H-12. Classification (NCBI taxonomy): domain Bacteria; kingdom Pseudomonadati; phylum Pseudomonadota; class Gammaproteobacteria; order Oceanospirillales; family Halomonadaceae; genus Halomonas; species Halomonas sp. Ps84H-12. The sequence continues at coordinate 15,510 of NZ_JAMXSJ010000020.1, forward strand.
TTGAAGCCGAAGTGGAACCGGCCACCCAGCAAGAGATCGACGACACCATCACCGTGATGGGCGGCGAAGACTGGGAGCTGTGGATGAGCGCTCTGGATGAGGCGGGCGTGCTGGCCAAAGGCGCGCGCAGCGTGGCGTTTAGCTACATCGGCACCGAAATTACTTGGCCGATTTACTGGCATGGTGCCTTGGGTAAGGCCAAAGAGGACCTGGACCGCGCAGCGGCGGCCATCGATGCCAAACTGCAAGAGAGCGGCGGCGGTGCCAACGTGGCGGTGCTGAAATCCGTCGTTACCCAAGCCAGCGCGGCGATTCCGGTGATGCCGCTGTACATCGCCATGGTCTACAATGTGATGAAGGAGAAGGGCCTGCACGAAGGCACCATCGAGCAGCTCAACCGCCTGTTCGGCGAGCGCCTCTATGGAGGTGAGTTCACCACCGACGAGGCTGGCCGCCTGCGTCTGGACGACTGGGAGCTGCGTGACGACGTGCAGCAGGCGTGTAAGGATCTGTGGCCTCAGGTGACCACCGAGAACCTGTTCCAGATCACCGACTATGCTGGTTACAAGCACGAGTTCCTGAAGCTGTTCGGCTTCGAGCGTGACGACGTGGACTACGATGCCGATGTGAACCCCGAGGTCGAGTTCGATGTTGTAACGTTATAAACGCAGCGCGACGGGCAGCGCACACCGACGCGCTATGAATCATCGACCGGACTGGATGAGGTGACGTATGGATACCCGAGAGAGCAAAACCCCGGAAGAAGAGAAAGAGCACGTGCTGAGCGAGCGCATACCTGAAGATTTCGAGACCTCGCAGCCCCAACAACAGCCAGAAGCGAAAAAGTCTGCGAATGGGCTGCATAAAATGCTGCCGTTAATCATCGTGATTATGGGCATCATCGTCGCTGGCATTGTCATGTTGGGGCTAGGCAATAGCGGCGGCTAAAGTGAGCGTTTGCTGTTGTGCTTATTGCCGGGCCTAGGCTCGGCAATTTGTATTTTTGCGTCCTGTTTTTGTTTGCGTGGACATGGCGCTGCCTTCAATCGCGCAATTGAGTAAGATAGCGTTTAAATAGAACGCCTTATCCAGTCCACCAGCGGCGGTTTTCATGCAGCGCAATAGGCAGCACAGCGAATTCACATGCATTCCAGTACGTTAACGCCACCCCCAAGCCAACGCAGGCGGGTGGCGTTTGTGTTGCTGCCTGGGTTTTCGCTGCTGGCTCACGCCAGCGCTATTGAGCCGCTGCAAATGGCCAATCAGCTGAGCGGCCAGATGCTTTACCACACCGTTACCCTCAGCCTAGATGAAGAGCCCGTGCGCAGCGGCGCGCAGCTTTCGCTCATCGCGCAGCATGCGTTAGGAGCCCCCCTTGGCCCGCTGGATTTACTGCTGGTGTGTGCGCCTACGCCGCTACCCTACGTATTGCCCGCGAAGCTCAATGAGTGGCTGCGTAGCCATCATGGCCGTGGCGTTGCTATCGGCGGTTTGGCCGGAGGCACCGAGGTGCTCGCCCGCTGTGGTTTGCTGGAAGGCTACCGCGCTACCTTGCCTTGGCAGCGCTTCGATGCGTTTGCCCAAGCCTATCCCCAGGTGACGCTCTCCCAACAGCTGTTTGAAATTGATCGTGACCGCCTGACCTGCGCGGGCGGCACCGCCGCTATGGATATGATGCTCACGCTAATTGGCAAGCATCACGGCCCGCGCTTGGCCGAGCAGGTTTCTGAACAGTTTGTTTGCGACCGTATTCGCTTAGCCGATGAGCGCCAGCACGTGCCGCTGCGCAACCGTTTGGGCCACGCGCCCCAGAGCTTGGTAGATGCGGTGACTCTTATGGAAGCCAATATCGAAGAGCCGCTCTCGACGTTGGAACTGGCCGAGCATTTGGGGATCTCCCGGCGTCAGCTGGAGCGACTATTCAAGAAGTACCTGCAGGCGGTGCCAAGCCGTTATTATCTGGACTTGCGGCTGCAGGAAGCCCGCAAGCAGCTCAGAGAGAGCGACCGTCCCGTGGGCGACATTGCCCTGATGACCGGTTTCTCCTCGGGCGCGCACTTTTCCACCGCCTACCGTAACCATTTTGGGATCACCCCGCGGGAAGAGCGGCTGGGGTAGGCGCAGCTTTTCATAATTTACCGTCCCAATACTGAAAGCAGGGCGTCCTACGCCCCCCGTATACTGAATCCATCGCTTACTCCACTGGAGGTACTGTCCCATGAGCCACACCCCGAACCGTCAAGACTTCGACCACTACATGACGCCTAACTACGCGCCGCAGCAGATTATTCCGGTACGTGGTGAAGGCAGCCGCTTGTGGGACCAAGAAGGCCGCGAGTACATCGATTTCGCTGGCGGTATTGCGGTGAACTCCCTGGGTCACTGCCATCCGGTGCTGGTCAATGCGCTGAAAGAGCAGGGCGAAAAGCTTTGGCATCTCTCCAACGTATTCACCAACGAACCGGCGCTCAAACTGGCCAAAACCCTTACCGAGCGCACCTTCGCCGATAAGGTCTTTTTATGCTCCTCCGGCGGTGAAGCCAACGAAGCCGCGCTGAAGCTGGCACGCCGCTGGGCGGTCGACCACTACGGCGAGCATAAAGACAAAATCATTTCGTTCTACCAGTCGTTCCATGGCCGCACGTTCTTCACCGTGAGCGTAGGCGGCCAGCCCAAGTACTCCCAAGGTTTTGGCCCGGTACCGGGCGGCATTCTGCACGCCAACTTCAACGACCTGGAGAGCGTGCGTAAGCTCGTGGGCGACGACACCTGCGCCATCATGGTTGAGCCGATGCAGGGCGAGGGCGGGATCGTCCCCGCGACCCAAGAGTTCCTGCAGGGCCTGCGCGATCTGTGTGACGAGCACAACGCGCTGCTGATTTTCGATGAAGTGCAAACCGGCGTTGGACGCAGCGGAGAGCTGTATGCCTATAAAAACTTCGGCATTACCCCGGATATTCTCACCAGCGCTAAGTCGCTGGGCGGCGGCTTCCCGATTGGTGCCATGCTGACCACCGATGCCATCGCCACATCGCTAGCCATCGGCACCCACGGCTCTACCTACGGCGGTAACGCATTGGCCTCAGCGGTGGCGCTGGCGGCGGTCGAGTTCATCGATACGCCGGAGGTGCTGCAAGGTGTTAAACACCGCCACGACCTGTTCCGCGAGCACCTGGAAACCATCAACCGCAAACACGGCGTTTTCAAAGAGATCCGTGGTATGGGCATGCTGATGGGTGCCCAGATGTCGGACGCTTTCGAAGGCCGTGCCAAAGATATTCTGCCGTTGGCGATTGAAGAGGGCGTGATGGCGCTGATTGCAGGCCCCAACGTGCTGCGTATGGCGCCCTCGCTGGTGATTCCCGAGGAAGACATCGCCGAGGGCATGGCACGTCTCGAGCGTGCCATCAAGCGACTTGTCGCTAGCGCATGAGTCAGGCGCAAGTCACACAAGAGGGGGCGTTAAACATGTTGGTAATCCGACCGGTCACCCTGGCTGACCTTTCCGCCTTAGAGCAACTGGCAGAACATGCGGTGCCTCGGCTTACCAACCTGCCCGCCAATCGCGACCGTCTTGAGGAGCGCATCGTGCGCTCCCAAGAAGCATTCGCCAGCGAGATCGAGTACCCCGGTAACGAGCACTATATGTTCGTGTTGGCGGACGATAGCCGCAACGAGGTGCTGGGCACGGCCACTATCCGCGCCCAGGCGGGGGCTGCCGAGGCCTACTACACCTACCGCCAAGAGACGCTGATTCACGCCTCTCAGCAGCTCAACGTGCGCCGTGAAGTGCAAACGCTGGCGCTGTCTCATGAAGCCTCGGATGCCACGCTGCTTTGCGCGCTGTCGCTTAACCCGCGCTACAAAGGCACCAGCGCGGAGAGCCTGCTGCGCCGGGCGCGGCTGATGTTTATCGCCCAGTACCCGGAGCGTTTCTCACGGATTCTGGCGGTGGCCTTTCCCGGCTTTTTGGATAGCCAGAACGAATCCCCCTTCTGGGAGAGCGTGGGCCGCCACTTTTTTGCCCGCAGCTTCCAAGAAATGAATCACATAGCGGGCGTGCGCTCAAAGAGCTTCATCGCCGAGGTGATGCCGCAGTTTCCGCTCTATTTGCCACTGCTCACGCCCCAGGCCCGTGCTGCCATTGGCCGCGAGCATCCTGCCCATGAAGAGGCGCTGGGCGAAATGCTGGCCGAAGGGTTCGTGCGCTCCAGACACGTGGATATTTTCGATGCAGGCCCCATCGTCAAAGCCGAGCGCGAGCGCCTGGAAACCTTCCGCCGCGCCGCCTGGCACCCGGTACGGATACGCCCCGAGCACGCGCTACCTGATGCCGAACCGGCGATGATTGCCAACCAAACGCTGAGTGATTTCCGCTGTATCGTCGCGCGCTACGCACTCTCGCCCACGGGGCAGCTGATGCTCTCGCCGCAGCACGCTGAGCGTTTGGGTGTAGAAGAGGGGCGGGCGGTGCTGGCGGCGCCGTTAACCCTGCCCAGCGCCGTGGACGCGCTCGATGAAGGAGAGATGTAATGCGCATTCGACCCATTGCCCGTGATGATCTGGATGGGCTCCAGGCGCTTGCGCAGCAGGCCGGTGTTGGCTTTACCTCGCTGCCGGATAACCGCGAGTTTTTGGCCGGTAAGATCGAGTCCGCCGCCCGCGCGTTCGAAGAGCGTACGCCAGTGGACGACCGTCTCTACTTCTTCGTGCTAGAAGATGAAACCAACGGCGAGCTAGCAGGTTGTTGCGCCATCGAAGGCCAGGTAGGGCGTGAAGTGCCGTTCTACAACTACCGGCTTGGCACGCTGGCGCACTCGTCGGTACAGCTCGATTTGCATCGCACCATCGATACGCTGTTCTTGAGCTCCGACCATACCGGCGACGCCGAGGTGTGTTCGCTGTTTCTGCGCCCCGAGTATCGCGGCGAGGCCAACAAACACCTGCGTAACGGGGCGCTGCTTTCCAAAGCACGCTGGCTGTTCATTGCCCAGTTCCGCGACCGCTTTCCGCAGAAAGTGCTGGCCGAGATGCGCGGCGTGTTCGACGAGAATAACGTTAGTCCCTTCTGGGAGAGCCTGGGGAAACACTTCTTCCCCATGGATTTCAACGAAGCCGACCGCTTGACCGGCCTGGGCCAGAAGAGCTTTATCGGCGAGCTGATGCCCAAGTTCCCGATCTACACCACGTTTATGTCGGAAGAGGCGCGGGCGTGTATCGGGCAGGTGCACCGTCACACCCGGCCGGCGCTGGAGATGCTTAAAAAAGAGGGGCTGCGCTGGGAAGGCTATATCGACATTTTCGATGGTGGCCCCACAGTGGAGGCCTACATCGATGACGTGCGGGCGATTCGCAACTCGCAGCTTTATCAGGTGGAAGTCTCAGCGAGCGCGCCGCAAGAGAGCGTTAGCCGCTGGCTGGCGGCATCTACCCAAATGCTGAACTTTACCGCGAGCTGGATCGGCCGCGGCCCGGCAGATAGCAGCACGATTGTGCTCACCCCCGACGAGGCCGAGCGGCTAGGCGTTTCCACCGGCGACGCCGTTCGCCTGCTGGAAACCTAATATTGGCAATCTAAGCGCCCCCCTCGACCCGCGCCAAGACGACAAAAACTCAGTGAAGGAGAGCACGATGCACCCCCAGAACATGCATGCCCAGCAGCAACAACTGATCAACGGCGCTTGGGTCGTCGGCAACGCCGAGCCTTTTACCAAGCATGATCCGGTGGCGGGTATGCTGCTTTGGCAAGGAGCGGCAGCTTCCAGCAGCCAAGTCGGCGCTGCGGTGGAGGCGGCGCGAGCGGCATTCCCGACCTGGGCGCGCACGCCCTTTGCTGAGCGTCAGGCGCTGGTGGAGCGGTTCGTCGAGGTGCTCAAGGCGCGCCAGGAAGACCTGGCCGTGGCGATTGCCGCAGAAACCGGCAAGCCGCTATGGGAAGCGCGTACCGAAGTCGGCGCCATGGTGGGCAAGGTGGCGCTCTCCATCAAGGCGTACCACGAGCGCACCGGGGAGCGTGAAAAAGCCGTCGGCAGTGCCAAAGCGGTACTGCGCCACCGCCCCCACGGCGTCATGGCGGTGTTTGGCCCCTATAACTTCCCTGGCCACCTGCCCAATGGCCATATGGTGCCCGCCCTGTTGGCGGGTAACACCGTGGTGTTCAAGCCCAGCGACCAAACCCCGCTCACCGCGGATCTCACCCTGCAGTGCTGGATAGAAGCCGGGCTGCCTGCTGGGGTGATCAACCTCGTGCAGGGCGGGGTGGCCGTGGGACAGGCGCTCTCTGCCCACCCGGGTATCGATGGCCTGCTGTTTACCGGCAGTGCCAAAGTGGGTGGCATGCTGCAGCAGCAGTTTGCCGGGCAGCTGGATAAAATCCTCGCGCTGGAATTAGGCGGCAACAATCCGCTGGTGGTGAAAGATGTGGAGGATGAGCGCGCTGCCGTGCTGACGATTCTCCAGTCGGCGTTTCTCTCAGGGGGGCAGCGCTGCACCTGCGCCCGCCGCTTGATGGTGCCCCAAGGCGAGGTGGGCGACCGCCTCATCGATGCGCTTTCTGATGCCATCGCCAAGCTGCACGTGGCGGGGCAGTTCGACGAGGAGCCAGCGCCGTTTTATGGCGGATTGGTCAGCGTTGCCGCCGCCGATGGCCTGCTCAACGCCCAGGATGAACTGGAAGCCATGGGCGGCACGGTGATTAACCGTATGCAGCGCCTCAAGGAGAATACCAGCCTGCTCAGCCCCGCGCTGATCGACGTGACGGGCCTAGACGTGCCCGACGAGGAGCACTTCGGCCCGCTGCTGAAAATCCATCGCTACGCGGATTGGGATGAGGCGCTGGCCCTTGCCAACGACACCCGCTATGGCCTTTCTGCCGGGTTGATTGGTGGCGAGCAGGCGGATTGGGACGACTTCCTGCTGCGTATTCGCGCAGGCATTGTGAACTGGAACCGCCAGACCACCGGAGCCTCTGGCGATGCGCCCTTCGGCGGCGTAGGCGACAGCGGCAACCACCGCCCCAGTGCTTACTACGCCGCAGACTACTGCGCTTACCCGGTCGCCTCCATGGAGGCGGAAAGCCTGGAAATGCCCGAAACCCTGCCGCCGGGAGTCAATCTATGAGCCTGAACAGCATTCGCGAAGTCAACTTCGATGGCTTGGTAGGGCTTACCCACAACTACTCGGGGCTTGCCCACGGCAACGTGGCCTCCATGAGCCACGGTGGCTTGGTCTCCAACCCCAAAGAGGGGGCGCTGCAGGGGCTGGCCAAGATGAAGTCGCTGATGGACGCGGGCTATGCCCAAGGCGTGCTGCCTCCTCAGCAGCGGCCTGATTTGGGCGCGCTGCGAGCGTTAGGCTTTAGCGGCAGCAACAGCGAGATCCTCGCTCAAGCCGCGAAGCAAGCGCCGCAGCTGCTGCGGGCGGTATGTTCAGCCTCCAGCATGTGGACGGCTAACGCAGGCACAATTACCCCCAGCGTCGATGCACCGGATGGTCGGGTGCACTTTACCCCCGCCAACCTGCAATCCAGCTTTCATCGCTACCTAGAGCCGAAGACTACCGGCCGCGTGCTGCAAGCGATTTTTCGCGATGAGCAGCACTTTGCCCATCACCCGGTGCTGCCTGCCACGCCCGCATTTTCCGATGAAGGGGCGGCCAACCACACCCGCCTGTGCGGCGAGTATGGCGAGCCCGGCGTGCACCTGTTCGTGTATGGCCGACAGGCGTTTAGCGGCGGGCGGAACGAACCCAAGCGCTACCCCGCCCGGCAAACGCTGGAAGCCAGCCAGGCGGTGGCCCGCCAGCACGGGTTGAGCGACGCCCAGACCGTCTTTGCCCAGCAGCACCCGGAGGCCATCGATGCTGGGGTGTTCCACAACGATGTGATTGCCGTGGGCAACGGCCCGGTGCTGCTCTACCACGAAATGGCATTTCTCGATGAAGAGCGCACGCTGGACGAGCTGCGCGCCAAAATGAGTACGCCGCTGATTCCCATTCGGGTGCCGATGGAAGCGGTGAGCATGGAAGACGCGGTGGCGTCGTACCTGTTCAACTCGCAACTGCTCTCCAACCCGGATGGCACCATGACTCTGGTGGTGCCCAGCGAGTGCCAAGAGCGCGAAGCCGTGTGGAACACGATTCAAAACTTCATCCTGGCGGGCAATAACCCTATTGGCGAAGTGATCGTTAAAGACGTTAAGCAAAGTATGCGCAACGGCGGCGGTCCCGCCTGCCTGCGCCTGCGCGTGGTGCTGTCGGAAGCCGAGCGCGCTGCGCTGACTGGCCGTGTACTGCTCAACGAGGCACTTTATAGCGACCTCACCGCCTGGGTGAACCGCCACTACCGCGACCGCCTCGCTACCGACGACTTGGCCGATCCGCAGCTCGCGACGGAGGTGCTCACCGCGCTGGATGAGCTGACGCAGCTGCTGAACATTGGCTCGGTGTATCCGTTTCAACAGGGGTAAGCGCCCTGCCAAACAACTCATCATGAGGTTTTCTCATGATGAGTTGAATTAATGTCGCTTTTCATTCATATGGTGGGTCTGGCATAAAGAACACATCCTCTTCGATGACGTGGCGCTAACGCCCGTCTATCGAAACGTCACACATGGCATCGAGCGCTGAGCTGCATTGGGGCGCCGTCGCCAATCTCGACCAACAGGGTGTTTGTTCGCGATGAGCTACGACTTTACCTTCGATATCAAGAGCGTCCGGTTCGACGAAAACTACCGTCCTGCCGAGAGCACGCGTACCACGACCAACTTCGCCAATCTGGCGAGAGGCGAGCGCTGCCAGGAAAACCTGCGTAACGCGCTGACCATGATCGACAATCGCTTCAATACCCTGGCCCATTGGGATAACCCCAAGGCAGATCGCTACGCCGTCGAGCTGGAGATCATTACCGGCGAGCTAAGCGTGGCGGCTGAAGGCGCTACCTTCCCGGCGATCGAGATGTTGAAGACGACCATCATCGATCGGCATCTCGACAAACGCATCGAGGGCATGACGGGGAACAACTTCTCCTCCTACGTCCGCGACTACGACTTCAGCGTGTGGCTCTCGGAGCACAACAAGGAGCGGTCGGAATTTGGTATTCCGGAGGGGTTTGGCGATCTTCACGGCAAGCTGTTCAAGCGTTTCGTCGACTCCGAGGCGTATCGATCCGTTGCCAGCAAGGCGCCGGTGATCTGTCTCAGCGTTTCCAGCAACAAGGTGTATCGTCAGACGGAAAATCGCCACCCGGTGCTGGGCGTCGAATACGTGAACGACACATCGTCACTCACGGATTTCTATTTCGCCAAGATGGGCCTGCAGGTGCGTTACTTCATGCCGCCCCATAGCGTGGCACCGCTGGCGTTCTACTTTTCCGGCGATCTGCTGGCCGATTACAGCGATCTCGAACTGATCAGCGCCATCAGCACCATGGAGACGTTCCAGAAGATCTATCGACCGGAAATTTACAACGCTAACTCGGCGGCAGGTAAGGTCTATCAACCGCATCTGACCCATCAGGACTACTCGTTGACCCGTATCGAGTACGACCGCGAAGAGCGTAGCCAGCTGGCCGTCGAGCAGGGCAAGTTTGCCGAGCGCTACTTCATCGAACCTTTCCGTCACGTGCTCGAGCGCTGGTCGGCCGATGTCGCCCTTTGATTCACTGTTTACCAAGGATATTGTTATGAAGACATTGCTGCCCACATCGACGGCCGGAAGCCTGCCCAAGCCCGCTTGGCTGGCCGAACCCGAAAAACTCTGGTCGGACTGGAAGCTGCAGGGCGAGGAGCTGGCCCAAGGCAAGCAGGATGCACTGCGGGTGTCGCTGCACGATCAGCGGCTGGCGGGCATCGACATCGTCAGCGACGGCGAGCAGACTCGCCAGCACTTCGTCACCACCTTCATCGAGCACTTGAACGGCGTCGATTTCGAGCAGCGCGAGATCGTCAAGATCCGCGACCGCTATGAGGCCAGCGTGCCCTCGGTGGTCGGCCCCGTATCGCGGGAAAAACCGGTCTTCGTCGAGGATGCCAAGTTCCTGCGCCAGCAGACCGACCAGCCGATCAAGTGGGCGCTGCCCGGGCCCATGACCATGGTCGATACGCTCTATGATGGCCACTACAAGAGCCGCGAAAAGCTGGCCTGGGAGTTCGCCAAGATCCTCAACCAGGAAGCCCGCGATCTGGCGGCGGCTGGCGTGGACATCATTCAGTTCGATGAGCCCGCCTTCAACGTTTTCTTCGATGAGGTGAACGACTGGGGCATCGCCGCCCTGGAGAAAGCTATCGAAGGCGTCACCTGCGAGACCGGCGTGCATATCTGCTACGGCTACGGCATCAAGGCCAATACCGATTGGAAGAAGACGCTCGGGTCGGAGTGGCGCCAGTACGAAGAGATCTTCCCCAAGCTGCAGGCGTCGAACATCGACATCGTTTCGCTAGAGTGCCAGAACTCCCACGTGCCGATGGAGCTGATCGAGCTGATTCGCGGCAAGAAGGTGATGGTTGGGGCCATCGACGTGGCCACCCACGCCATCGAGACGCCGGAAGAGGTCGCCGACACGCTGCGCAAGGCGCTGCAGTTCGTCGATGCCGACAAGCTCTACCCCTGCACCAACTGCGGTATGACGCCCCTGCCTCGTGAAGTCGCCCAGGGTAAGCTGAAGGCGCTGAGCGCTGGCGCGGCAATCGTACGGCAGGAGATTTCTCGATAGTCGGCTTGGCCATTAGGCGGGTGATGACCCCCATGCATTGGGACACAGAGAGTGATACAGGCGGACTAGAGCTTCCGCCTGGGTATCCTCGTTCCAGCGCCCCCCGAAAGCTTTCGATCGACGTCGGCACGCCGTTCACCCGAGGGAAATAGACGTCGGAAAGCATTAAAATCTTCATCATGAACGACTTAACGGCTAGGGTGGCTGCCAGTATGGCAACGCGCCGCGACACCGCCATGACAGCCGTGGTGGTGTTGACTTCCTTTCATCATGATGGATATGACATGCGACGTATTTTTGTGCTGCCCACGTCCTGGGCGGGCTGGGGGCTTTTCATTGCCTTTGTGGCGCTAGTATTGGCCGGTATTTGGCCAGTGATTGGTTGGGTGAACCGGGCCACGCTGGTCATGGGGTTGCCGCTGCTGGTGGTGTGGAGCTATGTGATCATCCTCTCCTGCGTAGCGGTCATGCTGGTGGGCAATCGCATTGTAGAGCGAGACGACCATGAATAGTGCCTGGCCGTTAGTGATCACGCTGTTATACGTGGCCACCGCCATGTTGATCGGCCTTCGCGCACGGGCGGGGCGCTCTATGAATACGCTAGAAGAGTGGGGCGTGGCTGGGCGCAGTATGGGGCCAGTGACCCTCTACTTACTGATCGCGGCGGGCAGTGTGAGTGCTTACACCTTCATGGGCGCACCGGGCTGGGCCTACTCCAAGGGCGTGGCGGTATTTTATGTGGCGGTTTATTTGGCCTATTTAGCGCTGGTGGCGTGGTACTTCGGGCCGAAGGTATGGCAGTTCGGCGAGCAGTTTGGCCATGTGACCCAAGCAAGCGCCATTGCCGACCGTTATCAAAGCCCTGCGCTAGGGGCGCTCTCCGCGCTGGTGATGGCGGTGGGCTCGGTGGCCTACGCAGTGCTACAAACCATTGGTTCCGCTTATATCCTGTTTGTGATGAGCGGCGGGTTGATACCCGTTTGGCTAGGCGTGCTGTTGGTGCTGACTTGTATAGCCGTGTATCTCTACGCCAGCGGGCAGCGGGCGATAGGCCGCACTAACGCGTTCCAGGGTGTGCTGATGCTGGCGGTGGCCTGGGCGGTAGGCCTGTGGGCCGTACACAGCGCCACCGGCGGGCTGAGTTTTACGGGCGTATTTGAACGCATCGCCGCAGAGCACCCCGAGTTTCTGACCCTCCCCGGCGCGGGGGGCGATATGAGTTTTAGCTTCTGGACCACGTCGATCATCGTCTCGATGCTGTCGTTCATGCCCCCCGTCTGGACGCAGTGGATGAGCGCCTCCTCCGCACGTACCATTCGCCGTAGCGCAACGTGGCTGCCTACCTATTACGTGGTGATTCTGCCCATGGTGGTGGTGGGCTTTATCGGTATTTTCTCGCTGCCGGAGCTGGCGCGGGCAGATACCGTGGTGCTGGAATACGCCATGCAGCACTTGCCCGTGGTGCTGGTGGGGCTGCTGGGCGCGGGCACCCTGGCAGCCTCCATGTCTTCCAGCGAGCCATTCATTCACTCGGTTTCCCTTTCCGTGAGTAAAGACGTGCTGCAGCCGCTTTTCAAGCTCTCGGAGGGTGACACCGCCCAGTTGGCGCGGCTTTTGATTCTACCCATTATGTTCTTGCTGATTGCGCCGCTGGCGATTGCCGAGCCGGGTAGCCTAGTAATGATCCTGCTGGTTGGGCTTGGTTTTGCGTCGCAGGTGTTGCCTGCATTCATTGGTATGTTCTTTTGGCCTCGCGCCTCTAGGTTGGGCGTTATGGCGGGCATTTTGGGCGGTTTCGTAGTGACGGTAGCATTCACCACGCTATGGCGACACCCGCTCGGCATTCATGCCGGTTTTTGGGGGCTCATGGTCAATTTGCCGCTATTTGTTCTGGTGTCATTAGTGACCCCTGCTACGCGTGAAGAGGTGGTCGAGCGTTTCTTTCGCATTTCAGCCCCTCGCGGACTGACGCGTTTGGGCAGACGGGTGTCTTAATCTGTTAACGTCCATCGTCTACGCTTATCTCAGAGCGTTTTAATGCACTACTGACAAAGGCACTGCAATGAGCCACGCATTGACTGGACATAACCGCCCTCAACAGGTCATTGAGGCCATTCAACAGGCGAATGCACCGCTGAGCACGGCGCATCGGCAGGCGAAATACGCCAAAATGGCGGCCTCTCCCTATCGATTCTTTCGAGGCTCAAATCACCTTTATTGGCAAGACGTATGGCACGACTGGCGCTTTGCGCTGTTCGGCGGTTGGCCGAATACGCAAACCTGGCTTCAGGGCGATGCCCATGCCTACAACTTTGGCGCATACGGCCACCACGATGACCAAGTGCGCTACGGCATGGATGACTTCGACGATGCGTTGATTGGGGATTACCAGTACGACGTGTGGCGGCTGGCGATTAGCCTCGTGTTGGATGCCCGTGAGAACGCTGAGCTAAGCCCTAAAGCCATTGATAAAGCGCTGAACAAGCTGCTGGAAGGGTATATGGACACCCTTAGCGTTCATCGTGAGGATGACGTGGCGATCCACGCGATCACGCTGGACAACGCCAAGGATCCACTTAAGTCGTTTATGGGCAAGGTGGCCGATAAGCAGAGCCGTGCCCGCATGCTGGAGAAGTGGACGACGCTAGACCCAGATAAAGGGCGTCAGTTTGCCGAGCGCCCCGGTAAGCTCGCCAACCTGCCTGCCGATGTAGCAAGCCAGCTTAGCCGCATCGTCGAGCAGGAGTATCAGCAAACGCTGCAGCACCCCATCAAGGAGAGCGACCCGCAGCACTTCCGCGTCAAAGACACCGCACGGCGTTTGGATGCAGGCACTGGGTCGTTGGGCGTCGAGCGGTACTATGTGCTGATCGAAGGCGGTGCGGATCACGAGCACGACGATGTGATCCTAGACATCAAAGAGCAGGTCACGCCAGAAGCCTATCGTCTGATGGACAAAGCGCAGCAGCAGGCGTGGCGCAAGCTGTTTCCCAATGAAGGCATTCGCCATGCCGCGGCGTTCCATGCCATTGCCGAACACCCGGATGCCTACCTTGGCTGGTTGACCATGAACGGCAAGGTGTTTTCGGTACGCGAGCGATCACCGTTCAAAAAAGACTATCCCACCCATAAGCTTTCTAGCGGTAAAGCCTACCGCAAGCTGGCACGGCAGTGGGGTGAGATTCTGGCCCGGGAACACCTGCGCGGCGCGCAGGCGCTTAACCGAGGCAAAGCCGCACCGTTTGCCAACGCGGTATGCCAGCGATTAGAAGGGCGTGAGGAGCAGTTTATTGGCGTGGTCGCAACGCTTGCTAAGGCCTATGCCGACTGTGTTACTCAAGACTACCAAGTGTTCATGGAGCATTTTCAAGCCAACGACACGGCATTATAGGTTGAGTAGTGCCGTGCCAGTGGCTTAATACGTAACGCGTTAGCTGCTACTGGCACCACCGACGATGCCACTTCTCAAGCCGCTTTCCTGACCGGAGCGGCTTTTTAAATGATGAGACACGGTGTCTTCTGGGGAGCCTGCCATTTCCCGGAACATGCCCATGGAGCCCAGCAGAGCCGAAGATTCGTAAGGCACGAAGACTCGCTCGCCGTCTTTCGCCATGGTGGGCAACACTTTGATATAGCTTTGGCCAAGCAGGTAACCTACCACCGTGCGCTTGTTCTCTTCGCTATCGCCAATAGCGCTCAGCACCAGCTTGATGGACTCCTGCTCACCCTGGGCGCGCAGAATGGCAGACTCTTTATCGCCCTGGGCATTCAAGATGGCGGATTCACGCTGGCCTTGGGCCATGGCAATGGCGGCCGATTTTTCACCCTCGGCTTCGGTCACGGTGGCGCGACGCTTCCGCTCGGCTGCCATCTGCAGGCGCATGGCCGACTCGACCTCTTCCGGCATGGCGATATCCTGCACTTCCACACGGGAGATCTTGACGCCCCACTTGGAGGCGGGCTCTTCCATCGCCGCCTGAATCTCGTTGTTGACCTCCGCGCGGGACTCGAACAGTTTATCCAACTCCATCTTACCCACCACCGAGCGGAGCGTGGTTTTCGCCAATACCTCGACGGCTTGGCTCATGTTTTCGACTTCATAGACCGCCCGCTTGGGATCGATGATCTGGTAATACAGCGCGCCGTTGATGCGCACGGTGACGTTGTCCGTGGTCACCACGGGTTGGCCGGGGAAATCCATCACTGTCTCGCGGCGGTCGATGCGGGTCTCATCGGTAGTGATGGCCGTGTACTCCTCGCCCATTTTGCGATAGCGCAGCATGGTGATGGCGCGGGGCTGTTCGATAAATGGAATGATGATATTAATGCCGCTCTCTAACACGCGGTGAAAAGAGCCGAGGCGTTCAATCACCATCACTTCCGACTGGCGAACAATCACCAAGCCTTTCGAGATGATCAAAATGCCAATGATGACAATAATCAGGCTAATCAATAGGCCGGGGCTAATCGGTAAGTCCATTTTAAAACTCCTTGGTGTTGGGCGTATTGCGTTCACTATCGAGTGTTTCAGGTGATGATACATTCACCAAAGCGGTCGTACCTTCAAAGTGTTTGAACACGACCTGAGTGCCTTCGGGCAGCTCTGTTTGGCCACTTTCGAGCACACGTATACGGTAGAAATCGCCGTTCACTTTAATCCCAGTGGCATTGTCGTAATCTCTCAGCAGCGTGGTATAGCGGTTGCCTTTTTCTACGCCGGTACCAGTGGTGCCGTAGGCAACCCCTTTGGGAGAGAAGCGTGGCCGAATCACCATTACGCCTAATGGCACCAGCACTCCCGCAAAGATGCCCATGCTGAGCAACTGCCAGGGCAGCGATAGCCCCAAAGCCGTGACGGCGGCGGTGAGCGCCGCAGCGATGCCGAGCGCCAACAGCACCATCGCGCCAGAGGTCAGTTCGGCTAGGCTCAACAGTAGGGCGAGCACTAGCCAGCTATAGGCAGGGTTCCAATCCATATACGCTCCTGATGCCAATACACATTTTATAGGACAACGTACCACTGCTTTGGCAGTGACATAAGCATGGTTGTGATATTCATAGTAAATAGTTAGACCAATTCAATTGGGTGTTATCCTCCGCACCTGATTTAGCGATCCCCCCATAGCTTTATAGACATGGCATGGGTAGATGGGGACGAGTGAAAAGGAAGTAATGAAAAGAAAGTAATGAAAAGGAGAGCCGCGTGTCGGGTGTGATTTATGGGTTGGATATGGCGGGTGTGATCGTGTTTGCCCTGTCGGGCGTGATTTTGGCCTGCCGTTCACGGATGGACCCGTTCGGTATGCTGGTGCTGGCGGCGGTGACGGGCATTGGGGGCGGTACGCTGCGAGATCTGGTGCTGGGTGTCCGGCCGGTGTTCTGGGTCACCGACCCCACGTATCTGTGGGTCATCCTCGCCACGGTGGGCGTGTCGTTGGTGGGATTTCACTATATCCATCGTCTGTCTCGGGGTTTTTTACCCATCGCGGATGCCTTCGGCCTGGCACTGTTTACCGTGATCGGTACCCACAAGGCGCTGCTGCTGGGCACGTCGGGGGTGGTAGCGGTACTCATGGGCATGATGACCGGTGTGGCGGGAGGCATGATTCGTGATGTGCTGGCCCAGCGGGTGCCCATGGTGCTGCGCGAAGAGATTTACGCCACCGCTGCCATGGCGGGCGGGATTGTCTATGTCGCGCTGCAGGCGCTCGATGCGCCACTGACTATCGCCATTGCCGCCTCGCTCAGTGTGACACTGGGGCTGCGCTTAGCGGCAATTCATTGGCACTTGGCTTTGCCGGTGTTTGCCTGGGTCACGCTGCCGCCTAAACACCAAGACGCCAACGCGCCGCTGTCGACACCGCAAAAGGCCAAAGAGCGTGTACGGATGATTCGTCGGGAGCGCACGCGCCGCTAAGGCCTTGGAAAGCGCTGGGCCTCCCGCCAGCGGTCAAACCAGCGCTTGGGCTGGAGTACACGCAGGGCCGGTTCGCTGTCGTTCAGCTCCACGCCAAGGCCCACGGCACCAAGCCGGGCATAGAGCGCGCCATTGGCTTGGCCGTTGGCTAGGGTCACATCGGAGAGCAGTCGCAGCGGCCCGCCTGTGAGCGTGAGGTCATGCAGGCGTATTTGCTCACCGCTCATCGCCAGTGCCGCACTGCCATGGATGTCATGCACGTTCAGTAGCCTACCCAGCCAGTCGCTCTCCCGGGCGCGGGCGAGAAAGAGCCGTGCCAAGAGCCCCGTATCGCGCATCCCTAAACGTAGCTGGCTAGTGAGTTGAATCGGATCACTCCACTCCAGTTGCGCCTCCTCCATGGTGAGCTGTACCCACCAGCCCGCATCCTGAGTGCCGTCGTCGCTTCGGCGAAAAACGTTTTCCAGGCGCAGGTAGGAGTCATTGGCGACAAAGCGGCGCGTCTCGATATCGCCCTCGGTGAGCTGTAGGTGCAGCGTTACATCGCCCCTCAGGCGCTGCTCCATTAGCGCCATCTCGGTGTCGAAAGCGCGCAGCGTGATATCACCTTGGGCGCGCCGCCCCTCTAGCAGCCATTCGCTGGTTAGGCTGGCACTGCCGGAGAGTAGCTCAACCCCTGCATCTTCTGCTAAATAGCGGTTGTAGCGGGCAATGTCCGGCACCTCGGTAATTGGCAGCGCAACTCGGGTGGTGAAGTGTTCGGGAGCGGGTGAGTCCAGCACGTCACTAAAGCGGTCGGTTTGGGTGGTGAGCGCAAAGTGGCGGCCTTCCAGATGCGGGCGGTCATCATCTTGTCGCCGTAGGGCAAACTGTGGAATGCCTAGCGAAAGCTGTGCCTGCTCGGGGCTATCTAACTGGGCGGTCAGCTCGCCGCGCCCGGTGGCCAAGTAGTCGAGAAACGTCACTTCCAACTGGTTAGCATTGACCCGCAGCCGCGTAGGGGCTTGCAGCGTGTCGTCTATAAACGCGCCTTGCAAAAAAAGCTGACCGTTGCCGGAAAGAGATACGCCGTGGGCATCCGGTAAAAACGTGTTGAGAAACCCCAGCCGCTGCACGCTGCCCTCCAGTGTGAACTGCCCGCTTGGGGTGGCGTTTTGGCGCTGAAAGCGACCGTCGCGCAGCACCAGCGTGCTCTCCAGCGCTTCGCCGGGACGTTGCGGGTCGGCCACCTGCCAGCTTAACCGCGAGCCGCTGATGTCCATCTCCGTGCCATCCAGCGCCGCTTGGCGAATCGCCAGTGTGAGCTGCGTATTGCTCACCAAGGTGCCGCGCTGCCCGCTACGTTGCCAGCCGGTGGTCAGCGCGTTGCCGGCTAGATGAAGCTCTCCGCTTAGTTGCTCGGTCGTGAGGATTAGCTGCCCATGGCTGGTGGCCGTGCCACTGTTTAACGTAAGCGGAGAAGGGCTGGGCAACACCGACGCAAGGTAGGGTTGTAGCGTTTGGATATTGGGCAGCGTGGCGTCTTCCCAGCTCAGTTGCGCCGTGGCACTTTGTTGGGCCTGCTCGGGGTCGAGGGGGCTTTGTGCCGCTAGTGTTAGCGCTGCGTTTGCCAGCAAGGTGCGCTCCTGATGGCGCAGCGTGGCGTCCGTGAAGGCCAGTTTTGCCGTTATCTGTTCCTTAGTAGAGAGCGCCGCGTCGAGGGTACCGCTGCCTTGCGCGGTGAGTTCGAGCAGCTCTGCGCCTAGCGTGGGGGCTTGAACGGTTAGCGATGCTTCGTAAGGGCGTGCATCCTGGAGCGTCGCGCTGGCGGTGATGCTCCCCTGGCCGGAAAGCCGAACCCCTTGGCCATCGAAAGCCGTTGCGAGATAGCGGTCGAGCATGTCGAGTCGTGTCACTTCGCCCGATAGCTCAAATGACGCACGGGTGGGCAAGTCGAGCTGATCCAGGCGCTGATTGGGAATGTGGGTAGCGAGGGCGAGCTGGGTATTCGTCGCGTAGGGATGCGTATCGGCTAGCGTGACGTTTTCCAACTGGGTCGTGAAGCGCAGTTGACCCTCTTCCACGGCGAGTCTGACGCGCCCCTGGCCCGTGGCGGTATGCGGCGGCGGTGTGTCATCCGCTACCAGCCAGCGGCGCGTGTTATCGGTACTTCTCAAGCGCTGCTCATCCATCGAGAGGGCCAGCTCGGGGGCTGCTAACGTCAGTTCGCTGTCCGGCTGCAGTTGGCCCTCGGCGAGCGCAAGCTCGCCTTCCAACACGCCGCTGCCTGCCAAGCTTAGCCAGGGCAGTGCCTCTAAGTAAGGCATGAACACATCCCAAGCGTCGGCTTGAGCCGTGATGGCAAGCTGGGCGGTGAGGGCGTCGAGCAGCGCCTCCGTCAGCGCATCGTTACTTTGCTGGGTGGACAGTGAGTCCAGTGACGCCGTACTGCGTAGCTGAATGTCCTGCACCAGCGTGGTTTGATCGCTCAAGCGGACGAGGCGGCCCTGGGTAATATCCAAGCCTACATAAGGCACGCTGAGGGTCTCTTGGCTGAACTGGGTATCCTCGACCTTCAGCTGGCCCTCTGCTTCCAGGGCAATGTCCCCGATGGTAAAGCGGCGAATGCCGTTCGCTTCCAGTGCTTGAATATGTAGCTCTCCGCGCAGCAGGGCAAGCAGCGATAGCGACAGGGTGGCTTGGCTGGCCTCGACGGTAATCGGTAGCGCCTCGTCTTCTCGGGCTAGGTAGAGGTTGTCGACTTCCCAACGGCCAGGGTGAAGGCTCTGGGCGTTCGTCCAGCGTACCTCGACCCCTTCGATGGTGGAGAGTCGTTGCGGTAGCCATTGGCTGTTAAGCAGCCAGTGGCTGCCTACTAGCCAGATCAGCACGAGGGCTAGCGCGCCAAACAGCAGGACGATCAGTGGGCGAAAACGACGTGGTGCAGCGGGCGTGTCACGGGACATACGGGCTTCCTAGCAGATGACTCCTGTTGGCGCGTGTTTTATGGCATTATGCGCGACGTGGGGCAGTTATGGGTTTTCGATTTCAACGCTAGGCAGGCAGCAAAGCCATGTTCAAGGATTTTTACGCGCAGCGCGGAGAGTATGTGGTGATCTCCGCGGAGCAGGCCAGCCGCTTCGCTAAAAGCGTGGCTGGCGACTACAACCCGATTCACAACCCGGATGCGCGGCGTTTCTGCGTGCCCGGCGACCTGCTGTTTACGCTGGTGCTGGTGAAGTTTGGGCTGTCGCGACAAATGGAATTTCGCTTCACCAATATGGTGGGTGCCGACACACCGATCAAGTTTAGTGAAACCGTTGACGGGGATATTCACGTTTGTGACGACAGCGGTAAATGCTATTTACAGGTCGTCCGCAGCGGCGATATGACGCGTGATGAGGCGGTGGTCGAAGGCTTTGCCCGCTGCTACGTCGCCTTCTCGGGTAAGAATTTTCCCCACTATCTCAAGCCGCTCATGGAGCAGCATGGGGTGATGTTCAATCCCAAGCGTCCGTTAGTGATCTACGACAGCATGGGGTTCTGCCTGGATCGCTTGGATGGCTTTTCGCCTCATTTGGCGCTTACACAATCCTCGTTGGACGTACAGGGAAAGCGTGCCGACGCGCTGCTGGAGTTTTCCATCGAATCGGCTGGTGAAGCGGTCGGTGTGGGCTCAAAGAAGCTCGTGGTGAGCGGTCTGTGCGACTACGATGCTACCGAAATGGCGGCCATCGTCGACGAGTTTTACCGCTTGAAAGCGGCCTACGAAGCCGCCTAGGGCAGTGGATGCCTACCCGTCATTGCGACGCTGCGTTAGCGCAATGGCGGGTGCCATTAACGCTACCGCTCAGGTATTCTCAAAGCCGACTAAGTAAAAAAATACCCAAAGCGCCGACCGGCACTTTGGCTGGACAATGAGGCTTTGCATGAACCGAATGAAAACGCTGACGCTTGCCTGTGCCGCAGTGACCCTGGCCGTTACCTCTATCAGCGCCCAGGCACGTGATTTTCGTCTAGGGCTGATTACGCCCGCCCAGCACTTGTGGTCTACCGAAGCCGAAGCGTTTGCCCAAACGCTGAGCGAGCGCTCAGGCGGTGAGCATAGCGTTAGCGTGTTTCCAGCTCAGCAGCTAGGTAACGAAGCGCAGATGGTGCAGCAACTGCAAACCGGCGCGCTGGACATGGCGTTTCTGACCATTGCTGAAATCTCCAACCGCATTCCTGATTTCGGCGCGCTCTACGCCCCTTATTTGGTGGATGACGTGAACCATGCCGCGCGTCTGCTGCGTTCCGATGCCGCCGGAGAGTTGCTGGATCTGATGCCGGAAGGTGTTGGCTTGGTCGGTGTGGGTTACGGCATGGTGGGCATGCGCCAAGTGTTGAGCCGCAGTCCTATCGAAAGCGCTGACGATCTGCAAGGCCAGCGGCTACGTATCACGCCCTTCGAGCCGATCCGTGACTTCTACACCGCGACTGGCGCCGCTCCTGCGCCCATGCCTTTGTTGGAAGTGTATGATGCTCTCGCCAATGGGCAGGTCGACGCCATCGACATGGACTTCGACTCCATTCTGATTCTGAAATTCTACGAGCAGGCGAACAATCTGCTGATCTCCAACCATATGATGTTCCCGATGGTAGGGGTGGTGTCTGGGCGGGTATGGCGCGAGCTCTCTGAAGAAGACCGTGAGCTGATTGATACCGCCATGTCCGAACACCTGGAGAACGTATTGACGGGGTTTGAGGAGATGGACGCCGCTCAGGAAGAGGAAATTCGCGGGTTGGACATCAATATTGTCGAAGCCGATGCCGAGTTCTTTTCTGAGGCGATTGCCGAGTGGGAAAGTATTTGGGCACCGAAAGCCCCTATGTTGGAAACCCTGCGCGCCGAGGCTGACCGCCTGCGCGACGAGTAATCCTTAACGTCAAACAAGCCGTTGATAAAGGCCTTTAATCATCATGTTGCAACGCCTTTCCAAAGGGCTTGCCCGTTGTGAAGAGATCACCGCCGCTGCCTTGGCAGCGGCGGTGACGTGTTTAATTCTCACAAATATCGCCTTTCGCGCGCTGGGCAGCCCGCTGTACTGGGTCAGTGAACTGGCGATTTACGCCATGATCTGGATGACGTTCTTGATTGCTGGGGCGGTGTTGAAACGCCGCCAGGGCATCGCGGTGACACTGGTGAGCGACCTGCTGCCGCCAACGGGTAGAAAGCTGGTCGGCGTGGCGGTGGATGCCATGGTGCTGTTGTTTGCCCTGCTGCTGGTCTGGCTCTGCTGGGGCTGGTACCAGCCGCTGACGCTGGCCCAAACCGGCTTCGATACCCAGGCGTTTCAGGGGCAAACGTTTAATTTTATCTATGCGGAAAACACCTCCACCCTGGGCATTAAAAAGTTCTGGGCGTGGCTGATTGTGCCTTGGTTTGCGCTCTCGCTGAGCCTGCACGGCGTGGCGAACCTGACGCAATCGCTAATGGCATTAAGGGGGCGGGTATGACGGTCGCGGTGTTCTTGCTGCTGCTACTGGGAGCGGTGCCTATTGCGCTAGTGCTGGCGCTTACGGCGATGTGGTATATCCAGGCCTCTGGCAATACGGTGCTGTTTGATTCCTACCCGCAGCAGCTGTTTAGCGCCATTGAAAGCTACGGCTTGCTGGCGATTCCGCTATTTATGCTGGCCGGGGAGTTGATGAACGAGGGCGGGTTGACCAAGCGATTGATTGCTCTGGCGCGCATTTTGGTGGGAGGCTTTCGCGGCGGCTTGGCCTATATCAACTTGGTGGCCAACATGATGATGGCGGCGATCATTGGTTCGGCGGCGTCACAAATCGCCATCATGTCTCGCGCCATGGTGCCTGCAATGGAGCAGGAAGGTTACGATACCCCCTACAGCGCGGCGATCACCGCCGCAGGGGGCCTGCTATCGCCGATCATCCCGCCCTCCATGCTGTTCGTGCTATTTGGGGTCATGGCTCAGGTGCCCATTGCAGAGATGTTTATTGCAGGGCTGTTACCAGGGCTTTTGTTGGGCGCAAGTTTTTTTGTGGTCATCGCTTTGGTGGGGCTGGTGCAGCAGTACCCGAAAGGGCAGTGGCCGAGCCGTCAACAAGCGCTGCATGATGCGTTATGGGGGTTGCCCGCACTGCTGATTCCCGTGATTATCATCGGCGGCATTTTGTTGGGTATCGCCACGCCCACGGAATCGGCGGCACTGGCCTCGCTGGCGGCGCTGCTGATGGGGCGCTTCGTGTATGGTGATCTGCGTTTGACGCAGCTTCCCATGGTACTCACACGCACGGCGATCAATGCCGGTCTTGTCATCATGCTGATTGCCGCAGCGGGTGTGTTTGGCTGGGTAGTGATCTACGAGCAACTGCCGCAAATGGCCGCTGAATGGATTGCTGCGTTGACCAGTAGTCCGTTTCTTTTTTTGCTGTTGGTGATTGGGGCGCTGCTGCTAGTGGGAATGGTGATCGATGGGATTGCCGCGCTGATTTTGGTAGTGCCCATTTTGATGCCTATCGCCCAGAGCCAGTTTGCGATTAGCCCTTATCAGTTTGGCGTGGTGGTCTGCTTAACCTTGGTAATGGGCTTGCTGACGCCCCCGGTGGGAGCTGGGCTGTTCATTGCCTCTTCCATGACCGGCGCACCGCCGCTAAAAATCTTCCGAGCGTTGCTGCCCTTTTTACTGGCCACCCTGGTCACGCTGGTCCTGCTGGCGTGGTTGCCATGGTTGACTAACGGATTGATTCAACGGTGATCGTCTCGCACGCGCGGTTTAGGCCGCGCTGTTGTCCGTGAGGGGCATTACGTCTACCTCCACCTCGAGCTGGTGGTCGCCGCCGCCATTCATCACGCCTTTGAGTGGTGCCACGTCCGCATAATCTCGCCCCCAAGCCAGCACTGGGTGCTGTTCACCGGCTACCGTACCGTTGGTTGGATCCAGCGCTAGCCACCCCCAGTCCGGAATCCACGCGGCTAGCCACGCGTGGGAGGCATCGGCGCCAATGAGTCGTGGTTGGCCAGGTGGCGGCTGAGTCTCCAAGTAGCCGCTTACATAGCGTGCCGCCAAGCCCACCGAGCGCAGTGCGCCAATGGCGAGGTGGGCAAAATCTTGGCAGACCCCCCGTCGGTTAGCCAGCACCTCACTCAATGGTGTGGCCAACGTGGTAAAGCTGGGGTCGTACTCGAAGGTGTCGTAAATCGACTGATTGAGCGCTAGCGCGGCATCGACCAGCGGTCGGCCGGGAGTGAAACAGCTGCGCGCAAAGGCCGCCAGCTCA
Source organism: Halomonas sp. Ps84H-12 (assembly GCF_024124725.1). Classification (NCBI taxonomy): domain Bacteria; kingdom Pseudomonadati; phylum Pseudomonadota; class Gammaproteobacteria; order Oceanospirillales; family Halomonadaceae; genus Halomonas; species Halomonas sp. Ps84H-12. The sequence goes on from NZ_JAMXSJ010000020.1 coordinate 39,395, forward strand.
TCGTTACGACGAATGAACGGCGAGTCGAGCCGGTAGAGCTGCATATCGAAGCGGCTGTCGTTGCGCAACTGCTCGGCTACACGCTCCCACGCCGGAGAGCTGCTCGGCAATGGCCCGAGCGGTTGAGTGTTGAGCGGCGTCACGACGGTCACATCCAGCGTTTGGTGCACGTCTTCCAGTGCGAAGTAGAGCACTCGATTGCCAAACACATCGCGGCGCTCGGCCTGCACCTGAGGCATTGGGCTGATCGTCAGTTCCGAGGCACCACACTGCTGGTGCTGGGTTTTACGTGGCAGTACCCGGGCCTCGCTATGACAGAGCGTCACCGGTGCGCTGTAGTGGTAGCGTGTGGTGTGCCGCAAGGTGTAGTTCATTCGTCGGGCTCCATGCTGACAAGTTGGCGCGGCCGTTCCACGTGGCTGAAGTGGCTGTGGCTAATGGCATCAGAGAGCGCATTGAGCGGCGCAATCAGCTCGTCCAACAGTTGCTCCAGCGCGGCCTGCGCATCTGGAGTATCGGCCAAGTGGCTAATTCGGTCGATGTCGGCGAGATGCAGAGCGGCGTTGGCTTGAATGAGCAAACGTCGCTCGGCATTTCGGTAGGGCGACGAGCTGCCGGGCAGCCGATCCATCTGCCGTTCCAGACGTTTGAGCATGTAGCCCACCGAGCGCGGGTTGGTTTCGTCGAAGAGCAGCAGGTCAAGAATCGCTTCGGGGTGCAGCTCGCTTCGGTAGCGTCGCCGGTAGGCCGTAAAGTTATCGGTGGTGGCGAGCACCACCTCCCATAGCGCCAGCCCCGGTGAGTGGGGAGCGTTGAGAGTGAGTTTGAGCAGCGACAGCAGGCCTAACACGCGATCCAGGAAGCGGCCAATGTCCATGAAACGCCAGCCGTAATGGTGGGGCATGGTTTCGTTGCACAAGCCAAAAAAGGCGGCAATTTGCGCCGACAGCCCTTCGCAGGCACGCCGCGCCGCGCTGGCACCCAGGCTCGGGTTGAACGTGTCTACCCGCTGTCGCAGTTGGTGTACCACTCGCCAGGAGTCATCTCCCAGATGTTCGCGCACGCTGCGAGCGTTACGCAGCATTTGGGCGAACAGTGGCTGCAAGGCTTGGGCGTCGCGCTCATCGAACTGGGTCAGCAGCGCCGTGCGCTTTTGCGCAAAGCCCACCAGGGGCGGCTTGGTGCTTTCCCCTTCATGGTCGAGCGTGGTGATATCGAGGGCTAGCAGCAGCTCATCTAGCAGTTGATCCGCGATCTCGTCCTGGTCGTACTCCATCAAACGCAGCAGCGCTTCGCGCAGCAAGCGGGCGCGGGCATCCAGCCGTTCGCCGTAGCGTCCCAGCCAAAAAAGACTTTCGGCCACCCGACTGGGCAAGTCGGTGCCATCGCGGGTGGCGACCACTGGGCCACGCGCTTGGCGTAGCTGGCTGACATGGGGTTGGGGCGTATTCGCGGTGACCCAGACATCTTTGACGATCGGGCTGCTCAACGATGGTGAGCCCGGGGAACCAACCCACGCCAGGCCGCCGGGCATGACATGATAGTCACTAGGCTGCGGACACTGGGTCGCGATGCTGCCAGGCATTCGTGTAACGAAGCAGCGCAAGTTCAGCGTTGCGGGGGATAACCGCTGCATGTTGGCATCGAACACTGGGGCCGATGCTGGTTGGGTACTGGCATCGGCACTAGGCAGTAGCAATTCCTCACCGAGTAGATGCTGGCATAAGGCAGGGAGATAGTCGGCCAGCTCGGCCATTTCCAACACGCCAACGCCGACTGCATTCGACATGGCCACGCCGCTGGCGCGGGTGGCTTGTAGCAATCCAGGCACGCCGAGTTGAGAGTCGCCGCGTAGTTCGAGCGGATCGCAGTAAGCGTCGTCGCAGTGGCGCAGCACCACATCCACAGGTTGCAGGCCTCCTAAGGTACGCAGCCATAGCTGGCTATCGCGTACCACCATGTCCTGGCCTTCGGCGAGATCGATATTGAGATAGTTCGCCAAATAGGCGTGCTCGAAGTAGCGTGGGCTGCCTGGGCCGGGGGTGAGCAGCACGATCGTGGGATTGTCACGGTGCTGGTAGGCCAGCGCGGTCAACGTACGGTGATATTTGTCCAAAAAGCCCGCCAGCCGCTTGAGCGGGGCGTTTCGATACATTTCCGGCAGCGCGCGGGCCATGAGTATGCGGTTCTCCAGCGCGAAGCCAGTGCCAGACGGCGCCTGCAGGCGATCGCCCATCACCCGCCAACGCCCATCGGTATCTTGAATGACATCGATACCGTGAAAGCTGATCGACGGACGGTCGCTGGGTTGCGAGCCATGGCAAGGCAGTAAAAAGTGGGGCGAAGCGAGAATGGACTGCGTAGGAAGAAGCCCTGCATCGAACAGTGTGCGCGGGCCATAAATATCGTCGTAGAGCGCATTGAACAGGCGCGTGCGCTGGGTCAAGCCGACCTCTAGTGCTTGCCACTGCACCTGATCGATCACCCAGGGAAGCGGATCGAGCCGCCAAGAGCGGCCCTGAGTGTCTTCGTGCATGTTAAAGATCACGCCGTTCTCTGCCAGCAGGCGCTGAATCTCTTCATGCTGCTGATAGCGGCCATCCGCGCCGAGTGCTTCCAAGGCACAGAGCAGGCTCTGCCAGCCGGGGCGCAACTGCCCCTGCCGGTCGAGCATCGCATCAAACGTGCCGGGCTGTCCCTTGCCTAGCTGATTCGTGTAGTCCTCAACCAGCCCGGCAGCGCCGAGCCCGAGCAGTGAGGGAGAGACAGGGGCGGTCATGATCCTGATTGTCCTAAGCGAGTAGGGGGCGGATTATCCTGTAGCTAGCGCAGATAAGGAAGCACTCTTCATCCATCAGCGTGGGCTCCAGCGCAAATCGAGCGTGCAAGGCAGCTCCTGGCTCGCCCTTTCCGGTACGGGGGCCTGAAAGCCATGGCGGTGGCCACTGTCGCTGAAGCGTCCCAAACGGCGGGCTTCGGCTTCGAACGCATTGACAGGGAAGGTCTCGAAGCTACGTCCTGTGGGATGTACCACATAGTAAGTGCAGCCGGCTACTGAACGTTGGTTCCAGGTGTCGATGACATCGAACACTAGTGGTGCGTGAATGGGGATTTTCGGGTGCAGCGCCGAGGGTGGCTGCCAGGCGCGATAACGAACGCCGGCCACGGCTTCGCCATTACGCCCGGTGGCGGTAAGTGGCACGGGGCGGCCGTTACAGGTGACGACGTAACGATCACCGCTCATGCCGCTGACTTTGACTTCCAAGCGCTCTACCGAGGAGTCGACGTAGCGCGCGGTGCCGCCTGCAGTCGCTTCTTCGCCGAGGACGTGCCAGGGCTCGATGGCTTGGCGAAGCTCGATCGAGAGCATCGGCGTATGCAAACGGCCGTGCACCGGGAATCGGAACTCCAAGAACGGCGCAAACCAGTCAAGCTCGAAGTCGAATCCGTGATGACGCAGGTCGCTGAGCACGTCGTTCAGGTCTTCCCACAAATAGTGGGGCAGCATCCAGCGGTCTTGCAGCGCGCTTCCCCAGCGCACCGGCTTGCCACGGTAGGGCGTTTTCCAACAGCGGGCGACCAGCGCGCGAATCAGCAGCATCTGCATCAAGCCCATTCGCGCGTGGGGAGGCATTTCGAAGCCGCGCAGCTCCAATAGACCCAGGCGTCCGCTGTCGCTGTCCGGCGAGTAGAGTTTATCGATACAGAACTCGGCACGGTGGGTATTACCGGTCAAGTCGGTCAGCAAGTGACGCAGCAGACGGTCGACCAGCCAGGGTTGCACTACTTCGCCTTCGGGCATTTGCTGCAGAGCGATTTCCAGCTCGTAGAGCGCTTCGTGGCGCGCTTCATCGACGCGTGGTGCCTGGCTGGTAGGGCCAATGAACAGTCCCGAGAAAAGATACGACAGGCTGGGATGATGCTGCCAGTAGGTGACCAGACTGGCCAACAGGTCGGGGCGACGCAAGAACGGCGAATCGTCCGGCGTGATCCCGCCCAAAGTGACGTGGTTGCCGCCGCCGGTACCGGTATGGCGACCGTCCAGCATGAACTTTTCGGTGCCTAACCGCGCTTGGCGTGCTTCATCGTAGAGACGTTCGGTTTGTGCCACCAGAGTTTGCCAACTGGCGGCAGGCATGATGTTGACTTCGATGACGCCTGGGTCGGGAGTGATCTGGAAACTTTCCAGCCGCGGATCGCGCGGCGGCGCGTAGCCTTCGATCATGACCGGGCAGGCAAGTTCGCGGGCGCACGCTTCGATACTGCTGAGCAGGTCGAGGTAGTGCTCGAGCTGAGTCAGCGGCGGCAAAAAAATATGCAGCCTGCCTTCACGGGGTTCGACGCACAGACTCGTGTGGATGATCTTGTGCTCCCGATCCTCCTCGGCGCTAGGTTGCTGCTGTACCGATTCGCCTTCCGGGTGGCTATGGCTTGGATGGGTGCTTTGGCCCAGGCGCTCAGCACTGGTGAAGCGGTGCTGTTCGGCGTTACGACGCGCCACCTCTCCGTGAATGTCGCCCAGCGCCGGGCGAGGAGCAAACAGCGACTGCGGTTGGGGCTGGTCTTCCGGGTCGGCCCAGGGCAGGGCAGAGAGCGGAAGGCGTAACCCCATGGGCGAGTCCCCGGGTACCAGGAAAAGGTGGTCGCGTTTCAGCGGCCAGCGTCCGCTCTCCCAACGGTGTGACTGGGCAATCGAGTGGCGCAGTGGCAGCGCATAGCCAACGACCGCGCTCAGATCCTGCTCCAGCAGGCGGGCAAGGCGTCGGCGTTCGGCGTCATCTTTCAAATCGGTTTTGCGTGGGTCTACGTTGACCGGCAGCGTTTGCTCTTTCCACAAATAGTAGTAAGCATCCTCATAGGCAGGAATCCAGCAGCGATGAGCCACACCCAGACGTTCGCTCAGCGCTTGAGTAAAGCGCTGAGCCATGGTGTCGTCGGCCACCACGTCGGGGGCACCTTCCATGCAGGCCAGCCAGCTTGGGTCGCGCCATAGCGGCACCCCATCTTTACGCCAGTAGCAGGCCAGCGCCCAGCGGGGCAGCGGCTCGCCAGGATACCACTTGCCCTGCTGCTGCTGAATCACGCTGCCAGGGGCGTAGGCGGCCTGCAGGCGCGACAATAGCGCTTCGGCGCGTTCACGTTTGTGCTCCCCCAAGGCTTCGGTGTTCCACTGAGGGCTCTCCATGTCGTCGATGGAAACGAACGTCGGTTCGCCGCCCATGGTCAGTCGAACGTCTTGCTGGTTGAGCGCTTGGTCAACCTCGTCGCCCAGCGTCAGAATGCGTTGCCACTGCTGCTCGCTATAGGGTTTGGTGACGCGCGGGTCTTCATGAATGCGCTCGACGCGCATCTCGACGTCGAACTCCACCTCGCACTTATCGGAAAAGCCAGTGATGGCGGCGGCGCTGCCGGTCGTAGGCGTAGCGGCGAGTGGAATATGACCTTCGCCTGCAAACAGGCCAGAGGTGGGGTCCAGTCCTACCCAGCCAGCGCCGGGCAGAAAGACTTCGGTCCAGGCGTGGAGGTCGGTAAAGTCCACGGCGGTGCCGCTAGGACCATCCAGCGCTTTCACATCCGGTGTCAGTTGAATCAAATAACCCGACACGAAGCGTGCCGCCAAGCCTAGATGACGCAGTATTTGTACCAATAGCCAAGCGCTGTCGCGGCAGGAGCCGCTCGCCAGAGTCAGCGTCTCTTCACAGCTTTGTACCCCAGGCTCCATACGCACCAAATAACTGATGTCCTTTTGCAGGCGCTGATTGAGGGCGACGAGGAAATCGACGCTGGTGGTCGGTTCGAGAGAGACGTCTTTCAACCAGTCCAGGAGTCGCGGTCCCGCTTCGGTTACCTCTAGGTAGGGGCCAAGCTCTTTGCTGAGTTCGTCGGGATAGGTGAACGGAATCTTTTGGGCGACGTCATCCAAAAAGAAATCGAACGGGTTGATCACCGTCATGGGGGCCACGAGTTCGACGGCAATGGTGAGCTCTTTACGTGGCTCGGGGAACACCACGCGGGCATTGAAGTTGCCGAACGGATCCTGCTGCCAATTCAAGAAATGGTCGTCGCCTGAAATATTCAGTGAATAGGCGTCGATATGGGTACGGCAGTGGGGGGGCGGACGCAGACGAATCACATGGGGCGAGAGCTTGACGGGGCGGTCGAAGCGATAGGTCGTGCGGTGATGCAAGGCAACGCGAATGGTCATGAGCCACCCTCAAAGAAAGCCAAAAGTCACCGTGCGTATTCCGCATAGCGCGTCGGTGAAGAAAATAAGTACCAAGAAGTATCGTTGGAGTTGAACTATTTTGCAGCTGCAATATGAGTAATGGCGTTTAAAGAGTGTGGAAAATTGTCATCGCACCATAATCGATAACTGGTATGCACTATTTTGGTGCTCTAATAACGATTAAGTACTAAAAGATGAGTGTTAATTTCTTTCATGTATAAAAGTTGTGCCAACCGAGCCTTACAAAGAGAAGAGTAAACGCTAAGCGCCTATTGAGCGTTGAAATAGCGGGGAATATGGCGCGAGTTTTGCGTGTTTATATGGTCAAGTTGCTACGTACATTGCACGCGGCAGGCCTACACTACTGAATTAAGGAAGTTGCCGCTTCCACCCTAGCGCCAGGAGAGCGCCCATGAGCCAAGTAGATTGGAATAACTATGCGTGCCGTGACTTTTACGACGAGCTGTTGGCGGCGCCAGGCAAGCCTCGTGCTTCTGCGGACGAGTTATGTCACATGTTGGCGCGCTTTAGTGCGGAAGAGCTAGCTGAACGTAAAACTGCGGCAGAAATTGCCATTCGAACGATGGGCATCACGTTTACCGTTTATTCAGAAGGGGCGATGATCGACCGCGCCTGGCCTTTCGATATCGTTCCCCGCATCATTCCGGCCAATGAGTGGCGAAAAACCGAGGCGGGTTTAAAGCAGCGCGTACAAGCGCTGAACTTGTTTATCGATGATCTCTATCACGAGCAAAAAGTCGTCAAAGATAAAGTGTTGCCCGCCGAAGTATTGGCTCAGTCGGCCAATTTTCGACCTCAGTGTGTGGGCATCAATCCGCCCCACGGCGTGTGGGCCCATATTTGCGGATCTGACTTGGTGCGCGGCGGCGATGGCACGCTTTACGTGTTGGAAGACAACTTGCGTATCCCGTCGGGCGTTTCGTACATGCTGGAAAACCGCAACGTCACCAAGCGCGTGTTACCGGAGCTTTTCGCCTCGGGCAAGATCTTGCCAGTGGACGACTATGTCGCGCAGCTGTACGACATGCTGGCGGCCATGTCGCCCCGTCCGGGCGACGACCCGCAGGTAGTGGTGCTGACGCCTGGCATCTATAACTCTGCCTATTTCGAACACGCCTACCTGGCGCAGCAAATGGGGGTCGAGCTGGTGCAGGGCAGCGATATGCTGGTCGATGACGACGATGTGGTCTACATGCGCACGGTAGAGGGCTTGCGCCGTGTCGATGTGATCTACCGCCGCGTAGACGATGAGTTTCTCGACCCCGAGGCGTTCAATCCGCACTCCATGCTGGGCGTGCCGGGATTGATGCGCGCTTGGCGGGCGGGCAACGTCGCGCTGGCCAACGCGCCCGGGGCGGGCGTCGCCGACGACAAAGTCGTTTACGCCTTCGTCCCTGAGCTGATTCGTTACTACCTGGATCAAGAGCCACTGCTGCCGAACGTGCCGAGTTATCTCTGTATGTTCGACGAGGACCGCCAGTACGTGCTCGATCATTTGAACGAGCTGGTGGTAAAACCCGCCAACGAATCCGGTGGTTACGGCATGCTGATCGGACCGCGCTCCACCAAAGAAACGCGGGACGAGTTTGCGCGCTTGATCAATGAAAATCCGCGTAACTATATGGCCCAACCGACACTGGCGCTTTCCACTACGCCAACGCTGGCCAACGGTTTGCCTCAGCCCCGCCATGTCGACCTTCGCCCGTTCATCCTCTCGGGACCGGAAACCCATGTAACCACAGGCGGTTTGACCCGCGTGGCGCTGGTCGAAGGGTCGCTGGTGGTCAATTCGTCCCAAGGGGGCGGGAGTAAAGACACCTGGATCGTCGAAACCGACGAGAACGCGGCGGGTGCCGCTGAGCAGAAAGGAGCCTAGCGCCATGCTGTCACGCGTTGCTGAAAACCTCTATTGGATGGCTCGCTACATCGAGCGTGCCGAAGACACCGCACGGTTATTGAGCGTCAATACGCACCTGATGCTGGATTTGCCACGCCATTTACCGCTGGGCTGGGCGCCGCTGATCGAAATGACCGGGACGCTGGATGCCTTCAACGCACGGCATGCCAGTTTCGATGAGCGAAGTGTGATGCACTTTTTGTGCGCCGATGCCGAAAACGGCAGCTCGATTCTCTCGGCGCTCGCTAGCGCCAGAGAAAACCTGCGCACCACGCGGGACGTGGTGCCCCGAGAGATTTGGGAAGAGGTCAACCAGCTCTATCTCAGCGTGGCGGATCACGCGGAGAACGGCGTGAGCCCTCGGCGTCGGGATGCATTTTTGAAAAACGTCATTCGTGGCTGCCAAACGCTAACAGGGCTCATCGAAGGCACCTTGAGCCACGGCCCGGCGCGTACGTTCATCAAGCTGGGCCGTCAGTTGGAGCGGGCGGACATGACCACGCGGATCGTCGACGTGCGTTCGGCAAGCTTGCTGCCGCAAAACCCTGAAGAATTGCTGCCGTTCGAAAATTTGCAGTGGATGAGCGTGCTGAAATCCCTGACGGCGTACCAGATGTATCGCCAGCAGGTCAGGCTGCGCGTGCGTGGGCCAGACGTATTGCGTTTTCTGCTTCAAGACCCGCACCTGCCGCGCTCCATTGCCTGTAGCTTGGAAACGTTGGGGCACGAGCTGCAGTTACTGCCTCGCCAAGATCGCGTGGCGGCCACGGTGTCACTGGTACGCGCCGATGTGGTCGATGCGGACATTCAGGCATTGGCCCACTCGCCGAGCAAACTGCACGCTTTCGTGGACGAGCTACAAATTGGTTTTGCCGCCATTCACGATACGCTCAGCGCTACGTATTTCGTAAACGGCGATGGCGTTCCTCGAGTCACTCAGCGCCAAAGCCAGAGCCACGTGGGCGACCATGACAACGACTGATTAGGCCGTTTTAGGGCTGGCGTTTGCGCGTTGAATGAGATCGTGTAGATACGCCAGCTTTTCATGCACCGCGGGGGCAAGAACCCCTGGGGCTAGATCCAGTAGGCCCATGTCACGATTGAGTTCATTCACCGTCAAGCCTACCTGATGAAACGCTTGTAGCATGCTCTCCAATGAGCCATCGTACTCGGCCCGAGAGAGGCCCATGTGCAGTGCCGTATCCAGCACAGCCACCATGTCCAGATAAAAGGCAAACGTCTCTGCGAAATCCTCCCACGGATGCATGGCGGCGTAGGCGGAGATGAACCGTGTGGGCCAGTCTGCTGGAGCGCCTTGCTGATAGTACTGCTCTAGGGCGTCGCCATAGGTGGGATGGTTGTGGTCGCCGAACACGCGAATGCTGGCGGCTTCGTCTTGGTCTTTGATCAGTAGGTCCCAGTAGTAGTGGCCGATTTCGTGACGAAAATGGCCGATCAACGTACGGTGGGATTCATTCATGTCGACACGCAGCCGCTCACGCTCGACGTCATCGGCCTCTTTGACGTTGATGGTGATATGGCCATTGGCATGGCCGGTATACACCTTTTCTTGGTTTGCCGTGGAGCGCCACAGCCCTTGGTCGGGCAGCGCATCGGCCATGAACGAAAAGCTCAGTGGGACGCGGATGTCCTCGCCCTCGACGCCGTGGGGAAGCTTGAGCAAATCCAGCGTATAGAAAAGCCGCCGTTTGGCGCTCTCCAGCGCTGCCCAGCGTTCCCGGTTGCCCTCGACCTCTAGGTCGGGAATCACCTCGTTGTAGCGGCAGCAGTCGCACAGCGTATCGGCGTGCCCGTCGGCCATCACCACCATCCGGTTGCAGACGTTTTCGACGGCATAGTTGTGGCACTTCATTAGTGCCGTGCCGCAGTTTTCATGGGTACAGCGGTAGCCGCCGCTATCCAACGGTTCCAGCGCCACGATGTTACAACACGCGGGGCACCAGCCAACCTCCGACTCACAGGCCAAGCAGTGGGTATTTTCGAAAAACAGCGGATTGCCACAGCGGCAGCTAAACGTCTGCATGGATACCTCCTTGTGATCACCACAGCGCATCTCACGAGGGTGAGTAGTGATACGTCATTGTCTCAGCATAGCGATGCCCTTACCGAGAGGGAAAGCCAAATCGTCGGGCGGAGGGCATATTGTCTTTGTCCAGTGGCTAATTGACGTTTACGTCAACTTGCTGATATACCCTAAGGGTTCCCTATTTGATCCCATAACAAACACAAGCTGAGGAAACGCATCATGTCCGTTCGTGAAATTCCGATGTACATCGATGGCCAGCCAGTCATGTCGCAAAGCCAAGAGTGGCGCGATGTGGTGAATCCTGCCACCCAGGACGTGGTGGCGCGAGTACCGTTCTGTACGTCCGAAGAAGTCGAGCGCGCCATCGCCAGCGCCAAAACGGCGTTCAAAGAGTGGCGCAAAGTGCCGCTCGGCAAGCGCATGCGCATCATGCTCAAACTGCAGGCGTTGATTCGCGAGAATACAGCGGAACTTGCCGCCTTGATCACCGAAGAGCACGGTAAAACCCTGCCGGATGCCGAGGGTGAAGTGGGGCGCGGGCTAGAAGTGGTAGAGCACGCCTGTTCGATTACCTCCCTACAGCTTGGCGAGCTGGCGGAGAATGCGGCCAACGAGGTGGACGTCTATACCATGCATCAGCCGCTGGGTGTGGGGGCGGGCATTACCGCCTTCAATTTTCCGATCATGCTGCCCTGTTTCATGTTCCCGTTGGCGATTGCCACCGGAAACACCTTCGTCTTGAAGCCTTCCGAGCAAGACCCGAGTTCTACCATGCGGCTCGTGGAACTGGCACATGAAGCGGGTATTCCGGCTGGAGTATTGAACGTCGTGCACGGTGGGCCTGACGTCGCCAATCAAATTGCCGACCATCAAGATATCAAGGCGCTGTCGTTCATCGGTTCGACCCATGTGGGGTCGCTGCTTTATAACCGTGCGGCCGCTGCTGGCAAACGTATGCAGGCCATGATGGGTGCAAAAAACCACTGTGTCGTCATGCCGGATGCCAACCGTAGTCAAGCCATCGATAGCCTGCTGGGCTCTGCCTTTGGTGCCGCCGGTCAGCGCTGCATGGCGAACTCGGTGGTCGTGCTGGTGGGGGAAGCGCGCGAGTGGATCAAAGACATCGAAGCCGGCGCGCGCGGTATGATCGTAGGACCCGGCACCCAGCGCGAGGCCGATCTGGGGCCACTGGTCTCTCCGCAAGCCAAGGAGCGGGTCGAGCGTTTGATTACGGCAGGTGAAAAGGAGGGGGCTACGCTGCTGGTTGATGGGCGCGGCTACACGGTCGACGGCTACCCAGACGGTAATTTCGTCGGGCCGACTCTGTTTTCCGATGTAACGGCAGAGATGACGATCTATCGCGAGGAAATTTTTGGGCCGGTGCTGTGTGTCGTCAACGTCGAAACGCTGGACGACGCCATCGCTTTCGTTAACGCCAATCCGAATGGCAACGGCACCTCGATCTTTACGAACTCGGGCTGGGTCGCGCGACGCTTCGAGACCGACATCGACGTCGGCCAAATTGGCATCAACGTGCCTATTCCAGTGCCGGTCGCCTACTTTAGCTTTACTGGTTCTCGGGCGTCGAAGCTGGGCGACCTAGGGCCTAACGGTAAACAGGCGATTGCGTTCTGGACGCAGACTAAAACGGTCACTGCCCGCTGGTTCGAGCCCGAAAACGTCTCTAGCGGTATCAATAGCACGATCTCGCTATAGCGAGCGGCAACGCGCTGCGCCTCCTCGGTAGAGGAGGCGACCTTCACACGTCCTGAAACAGCGGTAAGCTCTCCGAGAGCAGTTGGCCTATGGGGCCAAGCTGGCTCTCGTGTAGTACGAGCAGGTAGGGCGCCTCCTGCTCATCGCGAACGGGCGCCAGCAGCGCGAATTCTCCCTCTTCGAGGTGAAATTCATGAATTTCACGAAGGCCGTGGGGGGTCTCACATTGTGAGCAACGGTAGGTATCGTCCTCGCCATATACGAGGCGATGGTACATTTTGAACAGAGTGTAGAGGGCAAGCCCACCCTCGAACGCGGGCCAGCGAGCCGGTGTGGCACGAATATCGTCGGTAAGCGCGTTGCCTTCTGCTTCAGCATCGGCAATGGCATCGGCCAGGGGAGCCGCGAGAATAGCGGTTTGATCTGCGGGTAGGGGGGCATTTCGTTCCGCCGCCGCGTGAAAGGAGGTGGCCGCCGCCTCGAAATCTTGCAGGTTGTGCAGCGTAAAATCGGCATGCTGTAGGTCGGCAGGTTCGAAACCACCGTTCTCCCAGCCGTGAATCACACGAAGCGTGACCAGGCCGCGCTGCATAGGCCGGGCCAGCAGGGTGTGAAGCATGACACGGATATGCAACTGACGCTCATCCGTATCGTTCTCGAACGCACGGTACGGGTCTGCGAACAGTTCATGCAAACGCCCTGGCGTGTGCTCTTTTGCTTCGGAGTATGACATGGTGGTTTCCCTGTAAGTACGCCGCTTGGCTAGCCGAATAGCGTACGGCTTTTATGACATTAGATCACTAAAAGTATGGCGAGCGTAAAACCATATGAAAAGAGTCTTTAGTTAGCAATTTGTTACGGATAAAAGTGAGTTGGTAGTGGGACTCTACTTCAAAATAAAAAAGGAGCCTTTATGGCTGCATCGATCAGTCGGTTCAAACTTCCTGACACTCTGGATAATGTTCCCAATGATATTCGGGAAGCCATGTTGGCCGTGCAGGAGAAAGCGGGCTTCGTGCCCAACGTATTTTTGATGTTGGCTCACCGACCCGACGAGTTTCGCGCTTTTTTTGCGTATCACGATGCGTTGATGGAGCGACCATCGGAGACGCTGACCAAAGCAGAGAAAGAGATGATTGTCGTTGCGACCAGTGCCCGCAATCGCTGCTTGTACTGTGTCGTCGCCCATGGCGCGCTGGTGCGTATCTACAGTAAAGATCCGTTACTGGCCGATAATATCGCTATCAACCATCGTGTGGCGGGATTGAGCGAGCGTCATCGGTTAATGCTCGACTTTGCACTGCACAGTGCCATCGATCTGGGCGAGTTTTCAGACGAATGGCAGGCGCGTTTAGAGGCAGTGGGGTTCACGCTGGATGATTGCTGGGACATCGGTGCCATTGCCGCGTTTTTTGGCATGTCCAACCGCTTGGTGACACTAGCAGGAACACCGCCCAACGCCGAGTTTTACCTGATGGGGCGTGTCCCCAAGAAAGTGGAATAAGCAGCCCGGCCCCATGGGCAAGGCTTTACTAACGCACCACTTTGATTGAGGATACTGCCTCCACTCACTGTCGCCAGGGGAGCCCCAATGGGGCTGAGAATGCGCGCAACGCAGACCCTGGAACCTGATCCGGTTCGTACCGGCGGAGGAAGCGCGACATGCCTTACCTAACGTCTTTCGTGTTAGGCGCAGCGTTATGCTGCTTTGCTTTTCTGGGTCTTCGGGCACGTTTCAGTGGCGGCTCGCTGGATGATTATGTCTCCGCCCGTAATTCGCAAACGTCGGCCACCCTGGGGCTCTCCTTTTTGGCGTCCGGTATGGGGGCTTGGATACTCTTTGCACCCCCTGAAATCGGCGCATTCGTAGGGCCCGTGGCGCTACTGGGCTATGCCCTTGGCTCGGCGCTGCCGTTCATCGTTTTGGGTCTCTACGGGCCTAAGATACGCCAAGCACTGCCCGAGGGACGCAGCATTGCCGAGTTTGCCGACGCCTGCTATGGCAAGGGGGTACGCCATTTCGTGGCGCTCGTTTCCGTGGCTTACATGGGCTGCTTCCTGGCTGCTGAACTCACCGCCATCGGGGCGATTACCGCGCTGCTCTCCGACGTGCCTCCCGCCGTGGTGATCATCGGGGTGGCGCTCACCACGCTGGTGTACACCGTCATGGGCGGGCTGCGGGCAAGCTTGGCCACCGACCGCTGGCAAGCGTGGCTGCTTTTGGCGCTGCTGCTCGCCGTCGCCAGCGTGACGCTCTGGCGACTGCCCAGTATGCCGAATGACGCGCAACTCCCGTCGCTCCCCATCGGCAGCTCGCTCAGCGTGGCGTTGACGCTGGTGATCGCCGTGACCGCGGCCAACTTGTTTCACCAAGGCTATTGGCAGCGGGTATGGGCGGCCCAAGACGACGCGAGCCTGGGGCGCGGTGCCTGGTTGGGTGGCGGCTTGACCGTACTGGTCGTCATGGTGATCGGTGGCGTAGGTATCATGGCAGCGATGAGCGGGGTCAGTCTCGGCGAGCCGCCCATGCCGTTTTTTGCGCTGCTTAGTGATGCCCCGGTATGGATCACGCTGCCTTCATTGGTACTGGCCGTCACGCTGGTCACCTCGAGCGTCGACACCTTACAAAACGGCATTGCGTCGCTGTGGGCCAATGGTCACCGGCCCGAGGCCCTCAACAAGGCGCGCTGGCTCACCGTGGCGATCATGCTGCCCGTGATCGTGATTGCCTTGCAAGGGCTCTCCGTGCTGCGGCTATTTTTAATTGCCGATCTGCTGTGTGCAGCGATAGTGGTGCCGGTGCTGCTGGGTTTGTGGCAGCGTATGACACCGATGGCAGCAATAAGCGGCGGGTTGGCGGGGCTTGTAGGGGCCGTGCTGCCTGGCTGGATCGGTCAGGGCAGCGTCAGCGCAGGGGTAATGGCCGCCACGTTCCCCGGCAGCGTACCGACGTTAGGCCCGTTCGTAGGGGCGCTGCTACTCTCAACAACGGTCAGCGTGGCGTTGGCTCTGGTGAGCCGTCAACGTGTCGAAGTCCGTTAATCAAGGCGTTAAGCAGGACATTTCGTTTCGCGTTATGCTGTTAAGGGTTTGATGACCATTTAGGTGTGATCGCCATGAGCCACCTGTTACCCCCCAACGAAACTGCCCGTTTGGCTGCGCTTAACGAACTGGCCCTCCTGGATACGCCAAACGAGCCCGTTTTCGATCGGATCACGCGATTGGTCACCGTGCTGCTCGGCGTTCCTAAATCTACCATCAGTCTGATCGACACCGATCGTCAGTGGTTCAAGTCTCAAGTGGGCATGGCGGTATCGGAAACACCTAGGGACGTCGCGTTTTGTGCTTACACGGTACTCGAAGATGAGCCGCTAGTGGTCGAAGACGCTCAGCAAGACGCACGCTTCGCGACCAATCCCTACGTGATGACACCTGGCGGCATCCGTTTTTATGCCGGGATACCGCTGCGTAGTTCACAAGGGCTGGTCCTCGGATCGCTATGCGCCATGGACAGCCAGCCACGCAGCTTAAGTGACCAAGAAAAGGCTGCGATGCAAGATTTGGCCGATATCGTGATTGGCGAAATCCACCTGCGCGAACGGCTCATCAACGAGCAGAAGATTCGTGCCGCCAATCAGCAGGCGCTCACGGCGCTGCATCAAAGCCTCGAGCAGCGTATCGAGCAGCGAACCCGCGAACTCAATCTGGTGATCGAGTCGGCATATGATGCCTATTTGAGCGTCGATGAGCAGGGGCGCGTGCTGGATTGGAACCATGCAGCCGAGACCATGTTCGGCTGGAGTCGCAAAGAAGCCCTCACTCGACCGATTACATCGCTCATGTTTCCCGACGGAATCACCAGTGACGATGTCGCCATGCCAGTGACCGGAGAAGCCCTACGGCGCGATGGCGTTCGCTTGCCGGTCGAGGTGCGACTGAAGCGTTTCGAGGTGAATGGCCGCCCACGCCGCAGCTTGTTCATTCACGACATTACCGAACGCCAGCAGCTAGAGCGCCTACGCGACCAGCAGGCCCGAGAAGACGTGCTCACCCGTTTGCCCAACCGCCGCGCCCTAGACGAGCGTCTGCCGGAGGCAATGGCACGGGTACGCCGTACGCTCGCACCGCTGGCCGTGCTGTTTCTAGACCTCGATGGGTTCAAACGCATTAACGATCAGCACGGCCATGCCATGGGGGACGAGCTGCTGCGCGACATCGCGAGCCGTCTCCAGCGAACCGTCCGCGAGACGGATTTCGTTGCCCGATGGGCGGGAGATGAGTTCGTCGTGCTGCTCGAGGGGGTGACCAGCGACGCACCGGAGCCGCTGGCCCATAAGCTGATCGAGGTGATCGAGGAGCCGCTCAGCGCAGGTGGCGTGACCCTGCAAGTAAGTACCAGCATTGGTGTGGCGCTGTTCGTCCACGACGCGGCGGAGACACCTCAGGAGTTATTGAAGCGCGCCGATGAGGCCATGTACAACGCCAAACGCGCAGGCAAAGCGCGTATCGCGCTGGCACGTCCGGCGGATACGTCTGCCCCCCATTAACGAACCCAAGGACGAGTATGATTCGTTGTCTATTGACCACCCCAGAGGGCGACGTGCGCGAGGGCGACATTCGCCTGATGGACGAGTGGATGCGCATGCCCACAGCACACTTGTGGGTCGACATGAAAGGAGAGAGCGAAGCGCAGGAGCGTGAGATACTGGAGCGCTTCGAGTGTCACCCGATGGCCATACAAGACGCCCACAAAGAGCGCCATCCGCCGAAAATCGAAGAGTTCGACAATCACACGCTGATCATCTATCGCGGCATTTCCTCGTTCGATGCCCAGCTAAACTTCGTACCTCAGCAGATCTGTTTCTTCGTCGGCGAACGCTTTTTGGTGACCTTGCACCCCGGCGAGGCGATGAGTATCGAACGCTTACTCAATGAGCACGGCAAAACGCTATTGGCCCAGTCACCCGAGCAGGTGGCACTGAGAGTGATGTACACCTCGGCGGGCTTTTATATCGATAGCTTGCTGGAATTCGAAACGGAGCTCAGTGATCTCGAGGACGAGCTGCTAGACAATGGTAACGACGTGTTGATGCGTAAAATCACCACGTATCGCTCGCGTCTGGTCAAAATGCGCCGGATCTTCAGCTATCACAAAGGCATCACCCAAGAGCTGACGGCGTACGACTACGCGCACTTGCCGCGAGGCGAAAGCGAAACGCTGCATGCCATAACCGATGTCGAAGAACGTTTCGAGCGACTCTACACCCTAACGCAAATGTACTACGACATTTGTGGCGATCTCGTCGACGGCTATATCTCCATTTCATCACACCAGTTGAACATCACCATGCGGGTGTTGACGGTGATTACCGCTATTTTCGTCCCGCTAACCTTTATCGCCGGTATTTACGGCATGAACTTCGAGTACATGCCAGAACTGAGCTATCAGTACGGCTACTTTTTCGTTTGGGGGGCCATGCTAGGGATTGGTGGGGTGCTCATTTGGCTGTTCAAACGGAAACGCTGGTTTTAACCCCCTTGTCGAACCGCCAATTGCCGCAGACGACTGGCCAACAGTAAGAGCCCCAGCGCAATCAGTAGCCAAAGCGTGGCCAACAATATAGGAAACGCCCCCGCACCCGCCAGATCCAGCAGCGGGCCGGTCAGTGACGGAATGACCAGCGCCCCGCTGCCCGCGGCGGTAAAGATGGCGCCGGTGGTGCGCCCGCGCATGACGATCGACTGGTTGCACAGTGCAAACAGCGTAGGGAAAAACGCCGAGGCGGAGAGGCCAAACAGCAGCGCGCCAGCGCTTGGCGGCAGCGCGTTGAGGTGCAGACCTGCCGCTGCGCTCAGCCCCAGCGCTAGGCAGCCAGCGAGCACCTGCCAAGGTGAGCAAACGCGTAGTAGCGGGATGGCGAGCAGGCGTCCCGCCGAGAGCGCCAGCCAGAACAGCGTTGCCAGCAACGCCGCGTGCTCGGTGGTTAATCCAGAGAGCGTACCGTATGCGGTGACCCAGCCGGCGAACGTAATTTCGATGCCCACATAAAGAGAAAACAGTAGCATGAATAGCCCCAGCAAGAGCGGGTCGCGGTGTTTGAGCGTAGCCAAGGACGTGGGATTAGGGTCAACGGTGGGCATGGACGGGCTGACGAAGCGCGACAGCGGCCACAGCATGGCAGCCACGCTGGCCGCGACGATCCAAAACGTGAGGTGAAACTGTCCGGTGAGGGATAGCGCAGCAATCATGATCAGCGGCGTGAGCATGTTGCCGAAACTGAAGCAGAAGTGCAGCGCGCTTACATTGGGGCCCGCTGCGTCTCGGTGCAGCCACAAAAGCAGCGTGTTCCCGCCCGCGTTGAGCGATACCTCCGCAAATCCCAGCAGCATGAACAGCAGCGTCAACAGCAGCAGAAGCGGGCTAAGCGGGGCCAGCGCCAGTCCGGCTACCGCCAGCACGCCCATCATCACCAACACGCGGTGGCCGTTGAAGCGATCCATGAGCAGCCCGGTGACCATGGCGCCGCTCATGTTGCCAACGGCACGTGCAGTGAACAGCACGGCGATTTGGCTCATGGAGGCACCGCTGGCCTCGGCCAAATGGGGCAGTGCTGGGCCAAGCAGTCCGCCGGTCATCCCAATGGCAATGAACAGGCCAAAGTAGGTCCAGGTGAGACGGCGATGGTACGTCGAGGTGAAGTGAAGCATACCGATCCTTGGCAGGGGCAGAAGCACGGTCGACCCGTAGCTTGACGGGTTTTGCTTACTCTCACTATTGGCGAAAAGTTGACGACCCGCCAGGCGGCTGACTGGGGGAGTGTGGCTTAAGGGCACTATGTGCTCTACTCATCCATCGTGATCGAGGGCATGCTGTCCTTCGTTCGCCCCCTTGAACCTCGCACGGCGTTTGTTATCGTCGCGACATATGCACTCAACAAGGAACCACCCATGGCCCACACGGATAACAGCGCAACGATTCCGGCCACGATGTCGGCGATGCTCTTGACCGGTCACGGTGATGTCGACGCTCTGCAATACCGTCAGGACGTTCCCACGCCAACGCCCGGCCCTGGGCAGGTGCTGGTGCAAGTCACGGCGACGGCGAAAAACAACACCGACCGCAAAGCGCGCGAAGGCTTATACCCCACCAAAGGCAAAGAGGACGTGACCTCGTTTGCCATGGGTGGGTCGCCGACGCTGACGTTTCCGCGTATTCAAGGCGCTGACGTGGCAGGTCGGGTCGTTTCTGTCGGCGAGGGGGGCGATCCCCGGCGTATCGGGGAGCGCGGGCTGCTGGATTTCAATTTGTATGCCGACGAGCGTCGTGACATTAACCTGACGCCGGACTACTACGGACACGGCGCAGACGGCGGCTACGCCGAGTACGTGGCAGTGCCTGCCGACCAGTTTCACCATGTCCCCAACCCTGAGCTACACGATGCCGAGCTTGCGGCCATGGGCATGTGCTCGTATCAAACGGCCTACCACATGATGACGGCGGCCAACGTTCAGGCGGGCGAGCGTATCCTCGTCAGCGGCGCCAGCGGCGGGGTGGGCACGGCGTTGATCCAGCTATGCCGTATCGTCGGCGCGATTCCCTACGCCGTTAGCCAGCTCGATAAAGCCGACGCGCTACGTGTGTTGGGGGCAGAAGCCGTCATCGATCGAGGCGACCTGCCCACTTTCGTCGAGCGTGTGCTGGCCGCCACCGATGGTCAGGCCATCGATGCCGTCATGGATCTCGTTGGTGGCGAGATGACCGATCTGTTCATCGATACCATGATCGGCGATATGCAGCGCCGTACCACCTACCCCCGGCTCTCCATTGCCGGTGCCAGCGGCGGTAACCTCAGCGAGATCATGTGGACCCGCATCTATCTCTATCAGGTGCAGATAGTCGGCGTGTCCCACGGTACTCGGGAAGAAGCAGAGCAGTTGATAGCGTGGATACGTAGCGGTGAGTTAAAACCGGTGCTGCATGGCGCGTTCAAACTCTCTGACTTGCATCAGGCCGAGCGCTACTTCGTGAACCGAGGCAGCAACTACCTGGGGAAAATCGTCATCGTTCCCGATGCCCAGTGGGACACCCACGGTGCCCCATTTGCCATAACCTCTGCCGAGGAGCCGGGTGAGTGAAAAACCTGCATACGATTCGATTGTTGGACACCCATGCCGGGGGAGATGTCAGCCGCATCGTCACGGGCGGCATCGATGCATTGCCCGGTGCGACGGTGCGTCAACAGATGGAGTACCTGCGCGACGACGCCGACGGGTTGCGCCGTTTGTTGTTAGAAGAGCCCTACGGCATTCCCGAAATGTCGGTGGATCTCTTGGTGCCTGCCACCGACCCGGAAGCCGTGGCCGGATACATCATCATGGAAGTGATGGGCTACCCGATCTATTCCGGCTCGAACACGCTGTGCACGGCCACGGCCGTTCTGGAAACCGGCATCGTGCCCAAGCAGGAGGGAATTCAACGCTTCAAGTTAGAGGCCCCGGCAGGGCTGGTTCAAATCGAGGCCCGAGTGCACAACGGCGTGGTGGAGTCCGTGACCTGCGAAGGCCTGCCGAGCTATATCGATACCTATCGCGACACCATTCAAGTGCCAGGGATTGGGGAAGTCACCTACTCGGTCGCCTATAGTGGCGGTTTTTACGCCTTGGTCGATGCCGAGGCGTTGGGCTTCAAGCTGGTGCGTGATGAAGAGCAGGCGCTGGCGGCTTGTGCGTACAAGATCGTGGAGGCCATCAAAGCGCAACGCGGTTTCTCCCACTACACCCTAGGCGACGTGGGTCCGCTGCCTTTTCTGCACTTCATGGGGCCCGAAGAGCCGATCGCCGAAGGTTATATCCGCTCGCGGTCGACCACCTACGTGCACCCCGGCGTCATTTGCCGGAGTACCACGGGCACCGGCACGTCGGCAAGGCTAGCGCTAATGAATTACGAGGGGCGGTTGAGCCTCGGCGATAAGCTGGAAACCGTATCGCTTAGGGAAACCGGCTTCATTGGCACGTTTACCGGCACGCATCAAGAAGGGGCTTATCAAGTGGTGGAAAACACCATTACGGGACGCAGCTACGTGCTGGCGGAGTCGAGTATCGTGATCAACTGCGACGACCCGATGGTCGCCTGTGGCGAGTTGCATCATATCCTGAGTGATCGCCATCACGAAGAGACGTAGCCCTCCTGTTCGATTCGTTCCCACACCGGGGCCTTCTCGGCCTCGGTCATGCTTCCCCAGCAGGCAATTTCATCCAACGTGCGCCCGCATCCCTGGCACGTTTGGGTGTTCGGCTCGATCTGGCATACGTGAATACAGGGCGATAGCGGGCGAGGTGTCGATGGCATCGAGTTCACTGTGTCAAGTAGTAGAAAGGGGAAAGCGATCAGCGCTCACTGGCTGGCACTTTACCACGTAGCGACTTGAGCTTGCCTTTCCGGGTTTTGTGGTCCACTCGGCGGCGCTGAGAGGCTTTCGTAGGTTTCGTAGGACGGCGCGTTTTGGGCTGTTTGGCCACGCTCTTGATCAGCGCCTCGAGGCGGTTCAAGGCGTCCTCTTTATTCAGCTCGAGCGTGCGGTAGCTCTGAGCTTTGATGATCACTACCCCCTCTTTACTGATACGCTGGTCCGACAGGGCCATCAGTCGCTCTTTGTAGACCGGCGGCAGCGTCGAACGCTGAATGTCGAAACGTAAATGCACCGCAGACGCGACTTTATTGACATTCTGACCGCCTGCCCCCTGTGCGCGAATTTGGCTAATGTCGATTTCCCAGTCGGCCAAGCTAACGCTATTGGTAATAGTGAGCATTCCGTTCCCGGATCGTTGTATGAGTCTGTAGGCTAACATACTTGACAGAGGGTAGGCGCCAGCGGCCTATTAAGGGCACCGTTCTTGCCACGCCATCAGGAGAGTCCATGAATACTTTATTGACCGAGTCGCCGCTCAGTGCAGGTAGTCTCTACCGGCTGCTATCGGGCTGCGTTTGCCCACGACCGATTGCCTGGGTGGCTACTCAGGACAAGCAGCGGAACGCCAACCTAGCGCCATTCTCGTTTTTCAACGTGGCCAGCATCGACCCGCCCATTTTAGCGTTTTCGCCGCTGTTGGATGGCAGCGCCCAACCTAAAGACACGCTGCGAAATTTGGCAGAAGTTCAAGAGTGCGTGGTACATGTCGGCACCGAAGGGTTGGTCGATGCGCTCAATACCACGAGCGCCAGCCTGCCAAGACACGAAGACGAGTTCACGTTGGCAGGGCTGGAAAAGGCCACCATGCCGGGGGTGAGCGTGCCACGCATCGCAGCTGCCCCGGTGGCATTTGGCTGTACACTGTTGGAAGTGAAGCGTTTTGGCGATCGGCCGCTAGCGGGTAGCCTAGTGTTAGCGCAAATCGTGTCGATTCATATCGACGATACGCTGTGGGACGGTCGTCACGTGGATATGGCCGCGCTGCAACCGATCGGCCGCTTGGCGGGGAGTGACTACGTGCGCATCACTGACCGCTTCGCCATCGAGCGGCCTGCTTAAATCAAGACACGTTTTTTTACACTCTGTTTAAAAGCTCGCCAAGCTTAAGTCGTATACTCTTCCGCCGATATTAGAAAAAAGCATCGCGATGTGGGAGAGAACCAATGCGTCGAATCACAACATGGCTAATGGCGGCGGGGCTTTTGGCTGCTCCGCTGGCTCATGCCGCACTCGAAGTCGGCATGGTGGCGCCCGCAAGCGGCGGTGCTGCTCCTCTGGGCATTGGTATGCAGCAGGGCATCGACACCTACTTTGCCAAGCTCAACGACGAAGGTGGGATCAATGGTAAAACGATCAGCCTCACGACGTTCGATGATCAATACTCGCCGCTGCAGGCAGCCAAGTACACCCGCGAGCTAGTGGGTAACGATCGCCTGCTTGCCGCGATTGGCAATGTAGGAACGCCTACGGCAGCGGTCACTATCCCGATCTATAATCAGCAAAAGACGCTGCTATTTGGGGCATTCACCGGGGCGGGGATTCTGCGCCGCTCCCCGCCCGATCGTTATGTCATCAACTACCGTGCCAGCTACGTTCAAGAAACGGCAGCAATGATCGATGGCCTTCTTGCGGCTGGTATAGAGCCCGAAGAGATCGCATTTTTTACCCAAAACGACAGTTTTGGCGACGCGGGCTATAACGGTGCAATTCGCGCGCTCAATGCCCAAGGCGTCTTGAATACCTCCCAACTGGTTCATGGTCGTTTCACCCGCGGAACGCGTAACGTTCATCAAGGGCTTGCCAGTATTCTTCAGGCACCGGTCACACCCAAGGCAGTGATCATCGTCGGCACCTTTGGCCCGGCCGCTGACTTCATTCGTGAAGCGCGACAAGACCTGCCCGATGCGCTGTTTCTAAATGTCTCATTCGTCGGTAGCCAGGCGCTGCTAGAGGCGCTTGGCCCGCAGGCGGAGGGGGTCATCGTGACGCAAGTGGTACCGCCGTTGGATGCCGATCTGCCGGCCGTCGAAGAGTATCGTCAGGCGTTGGCAGAGTACGCCCCCGACGCCACCCCCGACTTTATTTCCCTGGAAGGCTACCTAGCCGCCAAGCTGTTTGCCGAAGGCCTCAAGGCGGCGGGTAATAACCCCGATCGAGAAGCGGTGGTCAATGGCCTTTTGAGCCTGGGCAGTATCGATATCGGCGTTGGCGAACCGCTCACATTGGGCCCGAACGACCATCAAGCCAGCGATGCCGTCTGGCCTACCATTATCCGAAATGGCCAGTTCGAACCGGTGGATTGGAACAGCCTAGCCCGCTAGCCGTGGCTCCCTATTCCGTTTGCAATCTCTGACACAGCGAATACCCCTGATGAAAAAAACCATAAGTATCCGCGCGATGCTCATTAGCCTCTTTGTCGCCGCCGTGCTGGGCAGCATCGTGTTGGCCGGCACTGGGTGGATGACCAACCAGCGGCTGATCAACGTTCAGCACTTCGTGGCCGATGAAGTGCTGCCGCTGCAAGATGCGAGCCGCAGCATGGTATTGACCATGGGTGCCTTTGGCCAGCGACATGCCGATCTACTCGCCGCTGGTAATCTCCAAGCGTTGGAAGAAGTCACGCCGCGCAGCGAGTTGACAGCACGCTATAGCCAAGCCCGCACGGGGCTTGCGCGTATCGAGCAGACCAATGCCGCAGCGCAGCTCGCTGCACTGGATAGCCAGTACCAAGAGCTAATGGCTGGCGACGAGGCGTTGGAAAACGTGCGGCGCGATGCGCTGAGCCTGCAGGCCCAAATGGCCGAGCAGATTGCTCAAATGCAGGCGGCCATCACTAACGTCATGCGCAGTGCCGAAGACATCGCCGGACGTACCGCTCTGGCTCAGGTGCGCGAAGAGCGTCGGCAGCGCGAACTCATGGAAGCATGGCGGGAAGAGGGCACCACCACGCTGCCGACTCAACTGTTGGATAGCATGTTCTCTGCTCGTGTCGATATCGGTCGTCTGAGCGGCAACGCCCGTATGGCCGTTGCCACGCTGTCCGATCTGGGGCGACAGATGATGCAGGTGGATAGCATCGATGCGTTGGTCAATCTGCGTAGCAACGAAATTTCCCAACAGGTGGCGCTGGCACGACAGTCTTTGGCGGCCATTGCCGAGGCCCCCAGCACGACCGTCGAGCAGCGCGTGCTCATTGGCGAACTCGATGAGGTCATCGTCGAGCTGAACGGGTTGATGGTGGAAGATGCCGATTCGGTCTACGCGCTGCGCCAGCAGCAACTGGATCTGGGTGCTCAAGTGCAAGCGGCGTTGGCGAACGTGGCGGCGGCAACACGTGAGATGCGCTCAGCGCTAGGCGATATCGAAGCCTACACCGTCGCCCAGGCGGCGAGCGCCAGTGAAGAGGCCGAAACGTTGGCGAATGCGGGCCGTACGCTGCTGGTGTTGGTTACCTTGGGCGTGATCGTCGTACTGGCCATCTTTGGCTGGCGCACATTGGTACGCGTACTGGGGCCGCTGGTGGCCATGCGTCGTCAGATGGAGAGCATCAGCGGTGCCGCCGGTGAAAATGCCGACCTTTCCATGCGGCTGGCGCTGCAGCGTGATGACGAAGTCGGTCAAGCTGCCCAAGCCTTCAACCGTATGATGGACACCTTCGAAGGCATGGTGGCTCAGATCCGTGAAAGCGCCGAGGCGATTGCCGCAAGCAGCCGCCAGATCGCCTCCGGTAATGAAAACCTCTCTCAGCGTACTGACCAACAGGCGGCATCGCTGGCAGAGACGGCTTCCAGCCTCGAGCAGATTACCGCCACCGTCAAGCAGACCGCCGACTATGCCGATCAGGCCAAGGGCGCGAGCAACAGCGTGGATGACCGCGCGCGCTCGGCGGGTGATGTCGCCAAACGCACGACGGCGGCCATGAGTGACATTCGTCAAGCGAGTGAAAAAATCACCTCCATCATCAAAGCCATCGACGATATTGCCTTCCAGACTAACTTGCTGGCACTGAACGCCTCGGTGGAAGCAGCCCGAGCGGGTGAACAAGGACGAGGCTTTGCCGTGGTCGCTCAAGAAGTGCGTAAGCTGGCAGGGCGCAGTGCAGAAGAGGCCGCGCAAATTCGCCACTTGGTAGACGACAGCGTACAAAAAGTAAGCGAAGGCGAGCAGTTAGTAAACGCATCGAGCCATCATTTGCAGGATATTGTCGATAGCCTCTCCGAGGTAACTCGTTACGTCACGGAGATTGCAGACGCGACGAAAGAGCAGTCGGCCGGTATCGATCAGATCAACCAGGCCATTTCACAGTTGGATCAAGTAACGCATCAAAACGCACGCTTGGTGCAAGAGGCCTCCAGCGCTAGCCATACGTTGGATGAACGCGCAGGCGACATGCATACCTTGGTCAGCCGGTTTCACGTTAGTCATGGCGTTGGCCAACCGGCCGCGCTGCCAAGCCAGCCCGAGCACCATAGCCTGACTTAGCCCCGGGGTGGGTCGTTCGGTCTTGTCGCGGGCACCGGAAGGTGCCCGCCGTGTTTGTATTTACGGTTGAACTTTGGACGCACCGCCTACACTGATACAGGGGACACGATAGACAAGGAGGCAAAATGACGACCTTAGTGATTGGTGCCAATGGTCAGATCGGTAAACAGTTCTGTGCATTAGCCAAAGAGGCAGGCACGCCCATTAAAGCCATGATTCGTAACGAAGAGCAGGCCACTTGGTTCCAAGAACGGGGAATTCGTACCGTCGTGGGCGATTTAGAAGGCGAGATGGAGCACGCCTTCGAAGGATGCGATCAAGTCGTCTTTACCGCCGGTTCTGGTCCACACACAGGCCCTGACAAAACGCTATTGATCGATCTATTTGGCGCGATTCGTGCGGCCGATATCGCCAGCCAGAAGGGGCTCTCGCGCTATATCATGGTCAGCGCCATGCGGGCAGAAAAGCCGCTGGAGGCGCCTGAAAAAATGCGCCCCTATATGGCGGCCAAGTTCGCCGCCGATGCCCACCTCCGCCACAGTGACGTTTCCCATGTCATCGTCAAGCCTGGCCGTCTTACCGACGAAGCGCCGACCCTCAAGTTCGCTAGCAGCGTGGACGAAGCGGGCGATAACCAAATTTCCCGGGCCAACGTGGCCTATGCACTGCTGCGCGTGGTGCAAACTCCCGACCTCATCAACCAAGAAGTCACGCTGTTGGACGGCAAGCGCCCCATCGACGCGCTTCTGTAACCCCGACCTGTCGTGCCAAGCCCGCTCAATCGTAGCGGGCTTTTTTTGCGCTCTTTTTTGCGTTGGGGCGAGCCATACATATCGCTGACGCGCTGTAGTAATGGCGTACTACCCCCGTTCTCTCGCGGCTTGCTACTCTGCCACCACACGCCTATGGCGTGCTCCACCGACGACAATCACAAGGAGAATGGAGATGAGCAGCAAGCGTATTCTAATGATCACCGGTGATTTTACCGAAGATTACGAAACCATGGTGCCCTTCCAAGCGCTGATGGCGGTAGGTCACCGTGTCGATGCGGTTTGCCCCGGCAAAGCCTCGGGAGATACCGTGGCCACCGCCATTCACGATTTCGAAGGCGACCAGACGTACACCGAGAAGCCGGGCCACCGCTTTGCGCTGAATGCGGATTTCGCCAGCGTCGACCCTGCCGATTACGACGCCCTAGTGGTGCCCGGTGGCCGAGCGCCGGAGTACCTGCGGCTGAACCAAGAAGTGTTAGCGATGGTGACGCACTTCTTCGATGCCCAGAAACCGGTGGCGGCGATTTGTCATGGCGCCCAACTGCTGGCCGCGGCCAAGGTGCTGGAGGGAAAACGGTGCTCGGCGTACCCTGCTTGTCAACCTGAGGTCGAGTTGGCAGGCGGGCAGTTCGCGGACATAGAGGTCACCGACGCGGTGACCGATGGCAACCTGGTCACCGCACCCGCATGGCCTGCCCACCCTGCTTGGCTGGCGCAGTTTATGGCGTTACTCGATCAGTAGCGGCGATCGGCAACAGGTGCGCGCCTGCGCTGGGCGCGCGCTTGCTCGGCGGCTATGCTGAATGAGACGAAGAGGGGAGATGGCCATGTGCAAACTGTTTATCGATGCGGACCCTGACCTATGGCGCAGCGCCACCCACTCGCTGCGCATCGATGGTATGGTGACCAGCGTGCGGATGGAAAATTATTTCTGGCGACTGCTGGAAGAGATCGCGCAGCGCGACGGAATGAACACCGCGCAGATGATCACTCGGCTGTATCACGAGTCGATCGATGCGGGCCATGACCTGGGGAATTTCACCTCGTTCTTGAGGGTCTGCGCGCTGCGTTACCAGGCTCTACAGCTTAGCGGCGATATTCCCGCCAACGTAGCCGTGTCCATCGGTGAGCTGGACGCCCAGCAGATTCTTTCCCGTGAAAGCACGCTGCATAAAGACGTACTCAACAAAAAACACGTTCACTAGCCACGTCCGGCTGAGTTACTCTAGCCGCTCGCGCAGCGCGCTCATAAACGTCTCGATACGCTGCGCATTAGTGCCTACATCGCTGGCCCCCAGCCGCGAAGCCGAGCGCATGTCCACCCGAGTGCGGTTGCCCTGCTCGGTCAGCCGAATGACCACGTCATCTTCGAACCCAAACCAGCGCGTCACGGCGGTGGCTTCCAAACCGGTAGGGGTAATCTCGGCAATGTTCCAACCGGCGGCCTCTACTTCGGCCTGCACTGCAGCCAGTACGGTGGCGGCAGGGGCATCGACGACCAAGGGGCGAACGTTCGGGTAGGCCGCTTGCTGCTGCTCGGCGGTCGCCTCGCCTGGGTAGTCTACTTCGTTGGGGGCGGCTTCGCGGGCCTCCCGCAGGGCAGCGAACGCTGGCGGGTTTTGGGTATCGGTGGTGATGTCATGGATGACCGGCGCTTGCTGAGCGCGCTGCCACTGTTGCCAGGGCATGTAGAGTAGGGCTGCGGTGAGCATGAGCACGCCAATGGCCACGATCGCCGTGCCGCCCCGCCGAGTGAATGCGCTGATGAGTAGCACCAACACGCTCAGCGCCACTGCCGCCGTGGCTGCATAGACACCATTACGTAGCAGGTTGAAGGCCTCTCCTAAGCCGACCCACTGCCAGCGATAGGCGGGGCCAGCCCCTGCCATTAATAGCGCTGCCGCCACGAGCGCCAGCACGCTTAGCCAGGCAAAGGCCTTAGGCCAGCGGCTGTAATGTCGCTGATTGCGTCTACCGACCATCTGTCTCTCCTCGCAGTGATAGGAACGTATCGTCTGGCCACAGCATAGTCAGCGATGTGGTAGCGTGGCTATTTCTACCACATGATTGAATCAGCGAGTCACGACCCAATGCGCTCATCCGATGCCATCGCTATGCTTGCCCACCAAGTGCGCACGCTCCTCATTCAGGCACCCACCAGTGCACTGCCCATGACCTATCAGCAGGTTGCTAACGCCTTGGGGCTGACGCCACCGCGCACCATTGCACGGGTGACACAAGCGCTGGAGCAGTTAATGGAGCAGGACGTCGCCGCCGGGCGGCCGATGATCGCCGCCCTGGTGATCAGCCGTCGGGGAGATGGATTACCGGGTAGCGGCTTTTTCGAGAAAGCCGTCGCGCTAGGTCGGTTTCCTAGCGATCCGAACCAGCAGTGTGCTTGTTATATAGAAGAGCGCGACCAGGCGCTGCGTGCCCGCGATTAAGCGGATGAGCCGCTTCGTTAGCGCTGACGCAGCGGCGTTAACAAGTCACCTAAGCCGTTATGGTCGATTTCATGCATCAAATGCAGCAATTGACCAATGTCACCGTTGGGGAAACCCTCCCGAGCGAACCAGTTCAAATAAGGGCCTGGCAAATCCGCAATGAGCCAGCCCTCATATTTACCGAACGGCATCTTGTGCGTCACCAACTTCTCTAGGTCTTCTGGCTTCATTCGTTAATTCCTTTCATTCTCATTTAAGCGATCTTTTATATTTCCGTGATCCCGGTTGTTTGTTAGACTTTCGTCGCAATTTTTACCCTCCTCGACGCTGGGCACCTGCTGTTCCGGTACGTCATTTCTGTATCGTCAGGGACATGACATGCAAAAACGTTTAAGTCTGTTACTTTGTTCACCACTTTTAGCCTTGGCGACATCGCCTGTTTCCGCCGATGAACCGATCGATGTGGTGCTCATCGGCGGTGGTATCATGAGCGCTACGTTAGGCACTTACCTGCAAGAGTTAGTGCCGGAGTGGGACATTCACCTTTACGAGCGTCTTGGTGAAGTGGCGCAAGAGAGCTCCAACGCGTGGAACAACGCCGGTAGTGGCCACTCTGCGTTCATGGAAATGAACTACACGCCGGATGCCAGTGGCCGTGTCGAGATCCAGCGCGCCATCAACGTCACCGAGCAGTTCGAAATTTCTCGTCAATTCTGGGCGCATCAAGTCGAGAACGGCATTCTTGGTGAACCCTCCTCATTTATCAATAGCGTGCCGCACATTGCCGTGGTGTGGGGCGATGAAGACGTCAGCTTCCTGCGTGAGCGTTACGACGCAATGACGCAGAACCCGCTGTATGCGGGCATGGAGTACTCGGAAGATCGCGCAGAGCTGGCCGAGTGGATGCCGCTGATCATGGAAGGTCGTGACAACGACGACCGCCCAGTGGCCGCCACGCGCATGCAAATGGGCACCGAAGTGAACTACGGTGCTCAGGCCCGTGAAATGGTCGAAGCGCTGACGCGCAGCGAGCACTTTACGCTCGGTTTGCACAGCGAAGTACGTGACCTGAGCCGTAACGACGACGATACCTGGCAAGTCACCATTGCCCACCTGGACAGCGGTGAAGAGAGCACGGTCGATGCTCGCTACGTGTTCATCGGCGCCGGTGGTGCAGCGCTTCCGCTGCTGCAGGCATCGGGCATTCCCGAAGCCGAGGTATACGCCGGTTTCCCTGTGGGTGGCCAGTTTCTCTACACCACCAATCCGGATGTCGTGTCACAGCACGACGTGAAAGCGTATGGGAAAGCGGGCGAAGGTTCGCCGCCCATGTCCGTCCCGCACCTGGACCTGCGCTATCTGGATGGCGAGCCTGCGCTGTTCTTCGGGCCCTTTGCCACGTTCTCCAGTAAGTTCTTGAAAGAGGGCTCTTGGACGGATCTATTTGGCTCCATGACGCTGGATAACACCTGGCCGATGATGGAAGTCGGTCTGGATAACTTCAATCTGGTCAGTTATCTCGTCGGCCAGGTCTTGATGTCCGACGACGACCGCTTCGAAGCGCTGCAGGCGTACTATCCCAACGCCCAGCGTGACGATTGGACGCTGTGGACGGCGGGTCAGCGCGTACAGATCATCAAGAACGACCCCGAGCGTGGCGGCGTGCTACAGTTCGGTACGGAAGTGGTGACCTCGCAGGACGGCACCATGTCCGCGCTGTTGGGCGCGTCGCCGGGCGCGTCTACTGCGCCGTCGATCATGCTTGGCCTGCTGGATCGCGTCTTCCCGACTCAGGTGGCCAGCGACGAGTGGCAATCTACACTGACCGAGATCATTCCCTCGTACGGCCAAAAGCTGGCGGAGAACCCTGAGTTGTTGCGCGAGGTGCGCGCTTACACGGCACAGACGCTCAATTTAGACGAGCCCATGAACCTACCCAGCGCTGACGAGGCGTCGCAAGACGAGCCGAGTGCAGACGAAGAGAGCATGACAGAAGAGAGCATGACAGAAGAGAGCAGTACGGAAGCCGAAAGCACTACCGAGGCTTAAGCCACATGCGCTCCGTGCTCACTAGCGCCAGCCCTCGGGCTGGCGTTTTAGTGTTCGGCTGCGGCGACTTGCGTCAGCAGGGCGGCCAGTGCCTGGGCCGGTTTGCTGAGCTGGCCGCTAGCGCGATGAACGATACCGATATCGCGATGGAAGGTGTGCTCTTTCAAGTCGATGGCACGCACGCCCGCGGGCCAGCGCCGAAGGGCGCTTGGCTGCGGCACTAGCGCCACGCCCACGCCGTTGGCCACCAGCTGTATGATGGCGTCTAGCTCGTCTACCTCGCACACGTCCCTGACGTGACAGTGGTTGTCACGCAAGAAACGATCGACCTGACGGCCGCCGAACGAGGCACGATCGTAGCGGACGAACGGCTGTTGAGTGAGTAGCGCCCGCCAGTCATCCGTGGTTAGCCTGCGGCGCACCAGCAGACGAAACGGCTCATGGGCCAACGGCTGCCAGCGCAGGTCGCTATGCAGCGAAAACGGCGGTCGAATGATCACCGCCATGTCCAGTTCCCCTGCATCCACCTGGTTCATCAGTGCGAGAGACAGCCCCGGCACCACGCGGGAGCGGCATTCGGGAAACTGACGGTGAAAATGCGCCAATACGTTCGGCAGAAGCGAGCGTTGAATGGAGGCTATCGCACCCAAGTTGACGCGAGTGGCAGCTTCCTGTCCAGCAGAAGCGGCGCCTAAGGTGCCGTATAGGGCTATCAGTGCCTGCGCTTGTTGCAACGTCTCTTGTCCGCGCTTAGTCAGTACCGCTGCCCGCCCGCTGCGCTCGAACAGCGCTACGCCAAGCGCTGCCTCTAAACGTTTCATCTGCGCGCTGACGGCGGCTTGGGTCAGGCCGATATGCTGGCCCGCTGCCGCAAAGGTGCCGTGCTGGGCAACGGCGATGAGCGTTTTGAGTTCGCGGATCATGGTGAGATTTTCATCAATAAAATTTGTGAATAGATCAAAAAACAATTGATTTAATTTTTACATTGCGCCTTTTAGGATAGTGACACGGGTCAAGCGCAGCGCGCTAGCCGTGTACCAACAAAAGCACCTATCAGGAGACACCCATGAGCCTTTCCCCCTTTCACTTAGCCATTCCCGTTTATGACGTCGCTTTGGCGCGCACTTTCTACAACGATGTGTTTGGCCTAGAAGAGGGCCGTTCCAGCGATCATTGGGTCGATTTCGACTTTTTCGGACATCAGTTGGTGATCCATGAGCATCCCAAAACGCCCGGACAAGAGAGCGCCCACACCAACCCGGTAGATGGTCATAACGTACCGGTGCCTCACTTTGGGGTCATTTTGGAGTGGGACGAGTGGGAAGCGCTGGCCGAGCGCTTGAAAGCGCGTAACACCGACTTTGTCATCGAGCCTTACATTCG
This sequence comes from Halomonas sp. Ps84H-12, assembly GCF_024124725.1. Taxonomy (NCBI): domain Bacteria; kingdom Pseudomonadati; phylum Pseudomonadota; class Gammaproteobacteria; order Oceanospirillales; family Halomonadaceae; genus Halomonas; species Halomonas sp. Ps84H-12. The sequence goes on from NZ_JAMXSJ010000020.1 coordinate 71,903, forward strand.
CTTCAAGGGCGAAGTGGGCGAGCAGGCCACCATGTTTCTGCTCGACCCCTGCGGCAATGCGCTCGAGTTCAAGGCATTCAAAGACAAGAGCCAGATCTTCGCTAAATAGGCAGGGCGTGTCTAAAGGCCACTAAGCGCGCAGCGCCTGCTCCTGGCGACGATGCTGAAGCGGTGACTCGCCAAAGTAGCGCTTATAGTCGCGGCTAAACTGCGGCACACTGCGGTAGCCCACCGCCAGCGCCGCCTGATTCACGTTATGGCTATCTTGCAATAAGAGCTGCTGCGCTTTGATCAAGCGCAGCCGCTTGAGATACTGAGCGGGCGAGGCGCGGGTAATCTGCTTGAAATGCTGGTGAAACGTCGACACGCTCATGTTCGCCTGCTGCGCGAGCCGCTCTACCGAAAAGTCCTCTGCAAAGTGGGTATGTAGCTGCGAGAGCACCTGCACGATGCGTGAATAGTTGCCGTGCCCCTGCACCAGCGCCCTCAAAGCCGGGCCTTGTTCACCTTTGAGCGCTTCGAACACCACGTCACGTATTCGGGCATCGCCCATGGCGCTGCACGCAACCGCATCGTGCAGCGTATGGGCCAAGCGCATGACGGCATCCTGCATCCCTTCGTTCATTGCGACCGATGCCATGGGCAAAGGCGCGGTGCTGCTTGGCGGGTATCCCTCGCCCATCGCGGTGACCATTTCACTGAGCAGTGCTGGGTCGAGTTTGACCGACATACCCAGTAGCGGGGCCTCGGGAGAACCGTACGTTTCGCACTCGAACGGCATGGGCAGCGTCTGGACCAAATAGTGCCCGGGGTTGTAGTGAATCTCTCGGTCGCCCAGATAGCCCACTTTGCGCCCCTGAGCGATGATGATGAGACAAGGGTCATACATCAGAGGTGTACGGACTTGCTGCCTGCCCAGGCAGAGCAGGCTGACGCGATCCAAGCGGGAAGGGCTGGGGCCGTCGCCTTTTACGAGCGGTATGATGAGGTCGGCAAGCGCATTACCAACATGTGCGGTACTGGCCACAAGGCCCTCCTTACGCAAATGCAGTCGAATCGTTCGCGAGAATTATGACGTTTTGCTGTGCATTTTTGTTATTTTATTACCCTTTTATAGAGAAATAAGCAAAAAAAACGTAGCTTCGTTCATCGCTATCTCCGCCTAGCAGTCTGTCGGACTTGAGGTTAATGGATGAGCTGAGGCGTGGGTTCTTCACCCCCCCTGTGTTGGTGTTGGTGTTGGCGTTGGTGCTGTTGTGTGGCTCTTAACCTGCCCCTCAGCTTCTGCA
>NZ_JAMXSJ010000021.1:0-70885 GCF_024124725.1 Halomonas sp. Ps84H-12
GCGAGCGTGAACCACCTGATCCCATGCCGAACTCAGCAGTGAAACCGCTTAGCGCCGATGGTAGTGTGGGGTCTCCCCATGCGAGAGTAGGTCATCGTCAGGCACTTATACCGCAAAAAACCCAGCCCATCGGCTGGGTTTTTTGTTGCGCCGAAGAAAATTGCCGAAAAGATCAAGTGAAATAAAAACCCAGCCATTTGGCTGGGTTTTTGCATTTAAGCACTCAGAGAACTGGATAATCCATTAACCGGAGAGTGACTCTAGGGCTTCAATGAAGCTATCCATCTCATCGTCGGTGCCGATGGAAATACGCAGGAAGTTGTTGAGTAGGTTGGTATTGAAGTGGCGTACCAAAATGCCTCGCTCCCGAAGGCCCGCAAACAGCTGCGCACCGGCAAAGTCAGGGTGCTGAGCCAGCAGGAAGTTGGCTTTTGAGGGCAGTACCTCAAAGCCCAGCCCTTCCAGCCGTTGGCGGGTTCGCTCACGGGTAGTAATGACGTTGTCCCGGCAGGCGTTGAAGTGCTGGGTATCTTTCAGTGCCTCAATACCGACCACACTGGCTAGGCTATCGACCGGATAGGAGTTAAACGAATCTTTTACCCGCTGTAAGCCTTCGATTAGCTCAGGGGAGCCAATCGCGTAGCCTAGACGTAAGCCCGCCAGACTGCGTGACTTGGAAAAGGTACCGGTGACCAGCAGGTTCGGATAACGCTCGACCAGTGCCACCGTGCTCTCTGCGCCAAAATCGACGTAGGCTTCATCGATCAACACCACGCGATCCGCCACACGTTTCAGCAGTGCTTCGATGCTCTCAAGGGAGTGAGCGTGGCCAGTAGGCGCATTGGGGTTGGCAAAAATCACCCCGCTACGTTCGGAATCGTTGGCAAGCGCATCCAGGTCGACTTCCCATTGATTGTTAAGCGGATGCTTGCGCAGTTCCACGCCATACAGGTTGGCATACACCGGGTAGAAGCTGTAAGTAATCGACGGTACATCCAGCGGTGCCCCATGGCAGAAGAACGCCTGGAACGCGAACGCCAGCACTTCGTCAGAACCATTGCCAACAAAGGTTTCTGCTACGCTTACACCATACGTGTCTGCCAAGGTTTCACGCAGGGCCAAGGACGTCGGATCAGGATAGAGACGCAAATGATCAACTGCATAGTTGCGTAGTGCCTCGCTGACACCAGGGGCAGGTGGGTACGGGTTCTCGTTTGTATTGAGTTTGATAACGCGTTCACGGGGCTGCTCGCCTGGCACGTAAGGGGTAAGCTCCCTAACGGCTGGGCTCCAATATTGGCTCATAAGGGTAACCTGATTATCCTAGCGGTAATGGCACCATGGTCGCCTGATGGCCGCTAGAGCGCAAGCATTCCCATGCAGGCTAGGTGAGAACTTACTTCTACGTCAGAGGGGGTGGGCGTCGCACCTTGTAGCGGTTATGCTGTCATAAGCGCGCGAAAGAAATGTATGTCCAACACGATAAGGAGACACCCAATGCAATTCAGGAGTTTGCTAGCCGGTTCGGCTATGTTGGCACTGTTGGCGGGCTGCGCAGCTGGCCCAACGGATCAGCGCGAAGATGCAGGCATGACCGCATCACAGGCTAACTACCAAGGCACTCTGCCTTGCCGTAACTGTGACGGCATTGACCTGGATGTAACGTTGGTGGGAGAAGAGATGAGCGCCCCGGAAGAGCGGACGTTCACGCTGGATGCGACTTACCGTAATCACCCCCAGACTCCGCCGGATGAAAACTATGCCGGTAACTGGGAAGTGCTGACTGGTACGCCCTCTGACCCCGATGCCACGGTATATGAGCTAACGCCGAACGGCGACGGCCAAATCTACTACTTCCAGCGTATTGATGAACGTACCCTGGAGCTAATCGACCCTGAGCGCCGCCGTTTCGAAAATGGCGAGATGCTGCAGTTACAGCGTCAGTAATCCAATACGCGACGCTCAAAGGCGGCCACTGGCCGCCTTTTGCATTTCTGCCCACTATATCAACGTGGCGCGATAGACAGGAGCAACAAGGCGGTGGCAAAAGCAAAAAGTGCCTTTGTCTGTACTGAATGTGGTGCAGAGTACCGTAAATGGCAGGGCCAGTGTACGAGCTGCCAAGAGTGGAACACGCTAACGGAGGTCAAGCTGGCAAGCGCTCGGCCCGGTAGCGGCACCACTACCGGGCGCGCCGGGTACGCAGGCGATCTATCACGAGATGTAGTCGACCTCAGTAATGTCGATTTAAGCGAGGTGCCAAGGCTGAGCTCCACCTTTGCAGAGTTTGACCGCGTGCTAGGCGGCGGCTTGGTGCCGGGCTCCGCCGTTTTGTTGGGTGGCAACCCAGGGGCTGGTAAATCGACGCTGCTGCTACAAACTGCCTGTAAGCTTGCCCAGCAGCGGCGTATTCTCTACGTCACGGGGGAGGAGTCGCTTTCCCAGGTGGCTATGCGCGCCCACCGCCTGCAGCTACCCACTAACGGGCTGAAGATGCTAGCGGAAACCAGCGTAGAGACCATTCTAGCGGTGGCCGAGCGGGAGAAGCCGGAAATATTGGTCATCGACTCCATTCAGACCATGCACTTGGAAGATATCAGTTCTGCCCCTGGCGGCGTTGCCCAGGTACGCGAATCCGCTGCCGCGCTTACCCGCTTTGCCAAGCAGACTAATACCGTGCTGCTGCTGGTGGGCCACGTCACCAAGGATGGCACCCTTGCGGGTCCCAAAGTGCTAGAGCATATGATTGACGCCTCGCTGCTGCTGGAAGGCGGTGCCGACTCCCGCTTTCGGACGCTGCGTGGGCAGAAGAACCGCTTTGGCGCGGTCAATGAGTTGGGCGTATTCGCCATGCTGGAGCAGGGGCTGAAAGAGGTGAAAAACCCCAGCGCGATATTTCTTTCGCGTCAAGAGGAGCAAGCGCCGGGCAGTCTCGTCATGGTGGTGTGGGAAGGTACGCGACCCATACTGGTAGAAGTACAGGCGTTAGTGGATGAGTCAGCGCTGGGCAATCCCCGCCGTGTGGCTGTGGGGGTCGATCAAAACCGCCTCGCCATGCTATTAGCCGTTCTTAACCGTCACGGCGGACTGTTTACCGGCGATCAGGATGTATTTCTTAACGTGGTGGGCGGTGTCAAAGTGCTGGAAACCAGCGCCGACCTCGCCGTGCTCTTGGCGGTCGTGTCGAGTCTGCAAAACCGCGCTTTACCGAAAGAGCTGGTCGTGTTTGGCGAAGTGGGTTTGTCCGGTGAGATACGCCCGGTACCCAGTGGGCAGGAGCGTATTGCAGAAGCGGCCAAACACGGTTTTCTTCGCGCTATCGTACCGCGTGCCAACGCCCCTAAGCAGGCACCCAAAGGCATGGAAGTGATCCCCGTGGATAAATTGAGCGATGCGCTAGAAGCGCTGTAACTTCGGCTATGCTTATCTAAAAAGGAGAGGGATGATGAGTTCGATTCGATTAACCCAATATAGCCACGGAGCGGGCTGCGGCTGCAAAATCGCCCCGGACGTACTCGATGGCATTCTCGCCAAGGCCGGACCGGCAGCCGGGCATCAGCGGCTGATCGTGGGCAACCAGGGGCGTGAAGACGCCGCCGTATACGATCTCGGCGACGGTCGCAGCATGATTGCCACCACCGACTTTTTCATGCCTATTGTCGATGACCCTTTTGATTTTGGCCGTATTGCCGCGACCAACGCCATTAGCGATGTGTACGCCATGGGTGGCACACCGGTCATGGCACTGGGCATTTTAGGCTGGCCGCTGGATAAACTTGGCCCAGAAATCGCCGGTGATGTGGTGGCGGGTGCCCAGGCCGTTTGCCGTGAACTGGGCATTGCCCTGGCCGGCGGTCACTCCATTGATGCCCCTGAGCCGATGTTTGGTTTAGCAGTGAACGGGCTGGTCGATCTTGAGCACTTAAAACTCAACAGCCAAGCTAAGCCCGGCGACCTGCTGTTTCTCACTAAACCGTTGGGCGTCGGGCTATTAACCACAGCGGAAAAGCGCGGCTTGCTAGAAGCCGGGCATCATGGCCTAGCCCGTGAAACCATGCTCAAACCCAACACCATTGGTATCGCGCTCTCCAAAGTGAAGGGCGTCAACGCCATGACGGATGTTACCGGCTTTGGTTTGGCAGGGCATCTCACCGAAATGTGCAGTGCCAGCGGTGTGATGGCGCAGATTGATTTCCGCCGTCTGCCCCGGTTAGCTGAAGCGGAAGGCTATCGCCGCCAAGGTGCCGTGCCCGGCGGCACCGTACGCAATCGCGACGCCCTGGGTAGCGCGCTGCCCGTCATGGATGAAGCCCACTGGCAGTGGCTCTGCGACCCGCAAACTTCTGGCGGGCTGCTGATTAGCGTAGACCCCGCATGGGAAGATGACGTTGAGCGTATTGGTCGTGAGTACGGCCTAACGTTGGAGCCGTTCGGTACCCTAAAAGCACCCCAGGGAGACGCTAAAATCGAGGTTATTGGATGACCCTGCCGACCACGCCTGCGTCCCTTAAGGTGATTGCGTCAAACACGCCGCTGATTGATGTACGCGCCCCGGTAGAGTTTGCCCAAGGCAGCCTGCCGGGGGCGGTCAACCTACCGCTGATGGTGGATGAAGAGCGCCACCAGGTAGGCATTGCCTACAAGCAGCAGGGCCAGCAAGCCGCCATCGCGCTGGGTGAGCGGCTGGTCAGCGGTGAAATAAAGCAAGCGCGTGTCGCCGCTTGGCAGGCCTACTTAGCCCAGCACCCGGATGCGAGTATCTACTGCTTTCGCGGCGGTCTGCGCTCGCAAATTGCCCAGCAGTGGCTTGTCGATGCAGGGCTTCATCGCCCACGCATTGAAGGCGGCTGGAAAGCGCTACGCCAGCAGCTCTGCCAACGGATTGACGAAGCCGCGCAGCAGCCTATGCTGGTGGTGGCAGGGCTCACCGGCTGCGCTAAGACGAAGCTGATTAACCAACTGCCCAACGGCATTGATTTGGAAGCCTGCGCCAATCATAAAGGTTCTGCTTTTGGGCGGCAGCCCGACGAACCCACCACCCAAATCGATTTTGAGCACGCGCTGGGCCAGCGTTTGATTGGGCAGCCGGGTAAGCTTGTGTTGGAAGATGAGTCCCGACAGATTGGCAATGCCAATCTCCCGCTCGATTTTTGGCATGCCCTACAGCAAGCGCCGCGTATTCGTATCGAAATGCCGCTAGATTGGCGGCTAGATCAGCTACGCCGCGACTATATCGAAGCGCTAGAGCAGGGTTACGCCGCTCGCTTTGGCCCAGAGGAAGGGTGGCAGCGCATGCAGCGTCAACTGGCGAGCGCGTTAGAGCGGCTGGCAAAACGCCTGGGCAATGCCCGGCTACAGCGTTTGCAACGTATGCAGGCCATGGCTTTCCGTGCCCATGCCGCCGGGGATATCCAAGCCCATGAGGCGTGGCTTGCCCCGCTGCTGACCGAATATTACGACCCGCTCTACCGTTACCACTTGGAGAAACAGCAGGGAAACCGGCCCACAGAACTTCATATAGGCGATTGGGAGAGCTGTCTCGCCGCTGCCAAACAGTGGAGTGCTTAGCGGCGGCAGGTGGTGGGGGTTAAGCGCGTTTCAGCCACTGGGCCATGACGCGATCTAACAGCGGTGCCAAGCGCTGAAAGCGCGTGGGGTCTTCCAGTATCTGCTCATCGGTTTGCACAAAGTGCCCGCTGGAAGGGCTTTTCGCCGTGGGCCGCTCGTTGGCGTTCAGCAGCGGTGCTACGCTGGCCAGGGTCGTTTCAAAGTGGCATAGCAGGCCCGCCACGCGGCCTGCGTCCCAGCTAAACCCTTGCAGCGGGGAGGCGGCACTGCCGCCTAATGGTAGCGCGCCATCGGGTAGGCTAAACACCAGGCGGTGCCACATAAAGGCCTCAAACTGCTCGGGTAGGTCGAAGGTGCTTTCCGAGGCTAGAGTGACGGTATGCCAGCCGGTTTCGGGGTAGGTGCCAGGGGCGACGACCGCCTCAAGCGCTTCCGCGATCCATAGCGCCCCTAGACCAATGCCCAGAATAGGTTTTTGGCCGTCCAAGTAGCGATTGATCAGTTTGCGCTCCGCTTTATGCCAAGCGGGCGGTTCGCTCAACAGGGCTTCGGGGCCATCTAGCACGATGAGCGCATCGCACTCCCCAGGGCGAGGCGTGAGTTCGCCCGCGTAGAGGTGAAAAACGGTGTAACTATGGCCCATACTCTCAAGCCAGTCGGTCAGACGGGCGGGGCCATGGTCAGGGCCGTGCTGTAGCAGATGAATATGCATGGTAATCTCCTCGCCGGCCGAGCACATCAAACGCCGCGGGGGTCGCCCGCCGCGTGGGTGCGACGATAACGCATCGCGTTCATTTCACCAACACAGTTTCACAGACTCAGTTTCATAGACTCAGTTTCACAAACCTAGTGACCCAGGAAATCAGCATGGTGGCTAAACCCCAAGGATTTTATCAGCGGCTTCAACTGCTGCCGCTGCCCGCCCAGCAAGCATTTATGGCAGCGCTGTGCGAGCGGCTGTTACCCAACTACGCCCTTTATGAGCAAACCAGCGGCCATGGCGATGGGCACACCCTGCGCACTGTGCTGAATCTTGTATGGGAGCGCCTTAGCGTACCCAACGCCAGCATCGACTTTGCCCGCCAAGCGGAAAAGCTGGCCGAATGCGAGCCGCCGGAGGGCGATGAGAGCTTCGGCGCACGTCGGGCGCTGGATGCGGTCGTGTCAATCTCTGCGTTACTCGATACGCTGCAAGGCGAATCCCCCGAAGCCGTGCTGGATGTCAGCCGCACCTCGCGGGCTGGTGTGCGGGCGTTTATCGAACTCACCGAAGGGGAAGTGGACGCTCAAGCATTGGCGCTGCTCATTCGCGACCATCCGCTGATGGAAGACGAAAACGACTTCCAAGATGCGGTTCTGGAAGCGGTCAGCGGGTCGATCAATAAAACAACACTCAAAGAGATTCGCACGCTTGGGCGCAATAACGGCATTAGTAATTTGGGGCTAACACTGGATGAGGAAGCCGGGGCAGAGTAACTGCCCCAGCCTAAAACGTCGCGCGGCTTATAAACGCATCTCGATGCCGCGCTCGGCCATATAGCGTTTTGCTTCTGGAATGGTGTACTCGCCAAAGTGGAAGATACTCGCCGCCAGCACCGCATCGGCACCGCCTTTAAGCACGCCATCCACCAAGTGATCTAAATTGCCGACGCCGCCGGAAGCAATCACCGGCACACTCACCGCCTCAGAAATGGCATGGGTGACACCCAGATCAAAGCCAATCTTAGTGCCGTCACGATCCATACTGGTGAGCAGCAGCTCGCCTGCGCCAAACTCGACCATTTTCTTGGCCCACTCCACCGCATCCAGGCCGGTGGGGCGACGGCCGCCGTGGGTGAAAATCTCCCAGCGGTCAGGCTCGCCTTCCTTAGACACTTTTTTAGCGTCAATCGCCACCACAATGCACTGGCTGCCAAAACGCTCGGCGGCTTCACGCACAAATTCGGGGTTCGTCACCGCCGCGGTGTTGATCGAGACCTTATCCGCCCCAGCGTTCAGCATGGTGCGGATATCGTCGCAGGTACGAATGCCGCCTCCCACGGTTAAGGGAATAAACACCTCACCCGCAATACGCTCGACCATATCCACCGTGGTGGCGCGGTCTTCGTGGCTCGCGGTGATATCAAGAAAGGTGATTTCATCGGCACCCTGCTGGTTATAGCGCTGAGCGATCTCCACCGGGTCGCCCGCGTCACGAATACCCACAAAGTTAACGCCTTTCACCACGCGCCCGGCATCCACATCCAGGCAGGGGATAATGCGTTTGGCTAAGCTCATTCGCTACCTCCACTCAACTGATCGCTTAAGCGCTGGGCTTCAGCGACATCCAGGCTGCCTTCGTAAATCGCCCGTCCGGTAATTGCGCCCAAAATGCCGCTATCGGCGACATCGCACAGGGCACGAATATCGTCCAGATTGGTTACGCCGCCGGAGGCGATCACCGGTAGGCCGCCTTCGCGGGCCAGTGCGGCGGTGGCTTCCACATTGACACCCTGCATCATGCCGTCGCGGGCAATATCGGTGTACACAATGCTGGAAACACCGTCGTTAGCGAAGCGCTTGGCAAGCTCGGTAGCTTTGACGGTGGAGACTTCTGCCCAGCCATCGGTGGCCACATAGCCATCTTTGGCATCCAGGCCAACAATAATGTGGCCAGGGAAGGCGCGGCACATGTCACCCACAAACTCAGGCTCTTTGACCGCTTTGGTACCGATGATCACGTAAGAAACACCGGCGCTGAGGTAGTGTTCAATCGTCTCTGCCGAGCGGATGCCACCGCCAATTTGAATCGGCAGGTTCGGGTAAGCGCGGGCAATGGCGGTGACCGCCTCACCGTTCACCGGCTTGCCTTCAAAGGCACCGTTCAAATCCACTAGGTGCAAACGGCGCGCGCCTGCTTCTACCCAGCGCGCGGCCATGGCCACCGGGTCGTCGCCGTAGGAGGTCGCATCGTCCATGCGGCCCTGCTTTAAGCGCACACACTGGCCGTCTTTGAGATCGATCGCGGGAATTACCAACATAGTGAAACCTCTCAGGGCGTCCAGGTGACAAAATTTTCCAGCAGGCGCAGGCCCGCACGGGAGCTTTTTTCCGGGTGGAACTGCACGGCAAAGGTGGCATCGCGGCCAATCGCCACGTGAGCGCTCACACTGCCGTACTGGGTGGTGCCGAATACCTGGGCATCGTCGGCGGCATTGACGTAATAGCTGTGCACGAAATAGAAGTGCTCATGATTATCGATGCCTGCCCAGAGCGGGTGGTCGTGGTGTTGATTCACCAGGTTCCAACCCATGTGCGGTACTTTCAAGCGCTGCTCTTGCGCGTCGCGCATATTGGCCGGGAAGCGGTCTACGCTGCCTTGGAAAAACCCCAAACAGTCCACGCCGCCATTCTCTTCGCTGCGCTCCATCAGCATCTGCTGGCCCACGCAAATGCCCAGCAGCGGTTTGGCTTGGCGGGTTAACACGTCATCCACTAGGCCGCGCAGTTCGGTGCGTTCGAGTTCGCCAACGCAGTCACGAATCGCCCCTTGGCCCGGCAGCACTAGACGGGTAGCGCCCAGAATACGCCGTGGGTCGCGGGTGATGATCACATTCTCATGGGTGACGTGCTCAAGCGCTTTAGCCACGGAGTGTAGGTTGCCCATTCCATAATCGATTACCGCAATGGTCATGAAGCGCTCCTTAAGGTCGTGGGCGATAGATTCGTAGGCGAGAGGCGTGCCGTTACGCCGCTAACCGCAACGATCGGCATTATAAGCTGCCTTTGGTAGAGGGCATTTGCCCAGCCATGCGCGGGTCTTCCGCAACGGCCATACGCAGTGCGCGGCCAAAGGCTTTGAAAATGGTTTCGGCCTGATGGTGAGCATTAAAGCCTTTTACGTTGTCGATATGCAGCGTCACTCGAGCATGGTTCACAAAGCCTTGGAAAAATTCCCAGAACAGCTGCGTATCCATACTGCCAATGGTATCGCGGGTGAACTCGACATTCATATAAAGGCCGGGGCGGCCGGAGAAATCAATCACTACCCGAGAGAGCGCCTCATCCAGCGGCACATAAGCGTGGCCGTAGCGGTAGATGCCGCGCTTATCGCCAATGGCCTCGTTGAATGCCTGGCCCAGGGTGATGCCCAAATCTTCAACGGTGTGGTGGTCGTCGATATGCAGGTCGCCTTTGGCATGAATATCGAGATCTACCATCCCATGCCGAGCCACTTGATCCAGCATGTGGTCTAGAAACGGAACGCCAGTTTCACAGTTCAAGCGGCCTTCGCCGTCAAGGTTGACGCTGACCGTAATCTGCGTTTCGTTGGTGTCACGGCTTACCGTGGCAATACGCGCTGACATGTTGCATCTCCTGCGCCGGGGCGCACTCTGAGGAATAATCGGCGGGCAGCAACTGCGGCCAAAACAACCATTATAGAGAATCGGCGCCCCCATCCGCTACAATGCGGGGAATGTCGCCGCTGTTTGCGGCGCTAACATAGCAGCCTAGCTGCGTTGGCAACGAGGATTTCACCATGCCGGTGACACTGCAATATGTCGACCAGGCCCGTTGGGAAGCAGAAGAGCAGGTGCGCATCGACTTAGTGCGCATATATGAAGACGCGCCCCAAGAGCGCATGCCCACTCCCACGGTTTTGCCATTTATCGAACAGCATTTAAAGGAACAGCAATTTTTTGCCTGTGCCCACTTCAATGACCGCCTGTTAGGCGCGGTGGCGGTGCAAGAAGCCGACGACCGCGCCTGGTGGCTGTCTGAGCTATGCGTGCGTAAAACTACGCGTCGTCGCGGTGTCGGCTCACGGCTGATGGCGCTAGTGGGCGAGCAAGCCAAGCAAGATGGCCGCGTACTGCGTATTGCTACCACCACTCTGCCGCTGGCAGACCGAGTACTGCTATCGAAATTAGGCTTTCGACCCGTTGCCGAGACCTCGTCTTCTGCCCCGGACCTGCCGGCGACCAGTGATTTTGTTGAGCTAGACCCACAAGGAAAAGGGTAATGAAACAGCTATTACGTATTTTGCTGGCCGCCATAGGCATTTTAGCCATTGTGGCAGTGGCCGCCGTGGTGTACGTCACCACCTTTTTAGACCCAGAAGACTTCAAACCACGCTTAACCGCTGTGGTCGAGGAGCAAACCGGCCTGAACTTAGCTCTGGAAGGCCCGATTACCTGGTCGTTTTACCCTCGTATTGGTGTCAGCGTTGAGCAGGCGCGCGCCTGGCTGCCTGATCAAGCACAAGATGAAACCGCCTTCGCCGCCATTAACCGTGCTGAAGTGAGCGTTGCCTTTGCTCCGCTGCTGCGCGGAGAGATTGCCGTGGATGGCCTGACGCTGGATGGCATGCGCCTCAATTTGGAGAAGAACGCTGAAGGCGAGGGCAACTGGCAGCCGCTGTTGGAGCGACTCTCTGAGCACAACAACGAATCCGCTGAAACCGTGCTAGCTCCGGCAAGTGCTGGCCCCAATGCCGATGCAGGCAGCCTCTCGGTGGTATTAAGCATCGCCAGCGTCGAAGTAAAAAATGCTGATATTCGTTACCGCGATGAGCAGAATCAAGCGCTCTGGCGGGTTCAGCCGCTGAATATTTCAGGCACCAATGTGAATCCGGTACGCTCCTTCCCGCTAAAAGCCATGTTCACGCTTACTAAGCATGACCGGCTGGATGCCGAAGAGCTTGAGCGCGCGCCAAACATGACCAGCGAGGTAAATCTTGAAACACGCCTGCGGCTTGGCCTAGAAGATGAACAGATCATCTTTGAAAACACCCAGCTAACCACGCATACCCGTCAGGGAGAAGCGAGCGAACCGCAGCAGCTCAGCTTAAAAGCGGCTGAAATTGTTGCCCGTTTAGCTGAGCAACAACTAAGCGTTACCGAAGGCGTGCTGGAAGCTGGGCTGCGCCACCCAGAAAACTGGCAAGGCAGTCTTGCCGTTGCCCTAGCATTTGGCCTGGAAACCGATTTTGCCGCCCAAACCGCGCAGCTTAAAGAGGTTCAGCTCACCGGGCCGGACGGCCTGCGTGTAAGCGGCCACTTGAATGTCGAGCAACTGCTGGACGCGCCGCAGTACAGCGGGCAACTGACCGCCGCGCCGTTTACGCTGCGGCCTTGGATTTCCCGCACGGGTGTGAAGCTCAATACTGCCAGCGAAGCCGCACTTAGCGATGTCGCGCTCACCAGCCCCATCGAAGGCAGCTTGAAGCGTATCTCCCTGCCGCGCCTCTCGCTGGTGGTAGATGACAGCACCTTTACCGGCGATATTGCCGCCGCGCTGGATGGTACCCAGCTCTCCTTCAACCTAGAAGGCGATACGCTCAATCTGGATCACTACCTGCCTGGCCCCGAAACCGCGCAGCAAGCCAGCCGTGGCCTGCTGCGTAAAGCCTTTGCTCAAACCAGCGGAACGCTGCTGCCCCAGGCATGGTTAAGTACGCTCACCCTTCAGGGCGATTTGAGCGTCGACCAACTGCTACTGGCTGGGCTGACTTTTGACGATACTCAGCTGGCGCTGCGCGGTGAAAACGGCAACCACCGCCTCACTGCCTTTGAGTCCCGTTTCTACGAAGGGGAGTTGAGCGCCACCGGCCAGCTGGATGCCACTGGTGATGTACTGGAGTGGCAGCTCTCGCCCAGCATTAGCAATGTGCAGGTAGCACCGTTAATCGAAACCTTCAGCGAAGAAGAGGCCCCGCTGCGCGGACGCTTCAATCTAGACGGCGCGCTGACTACCCAAGGCAACCGCCGCGATGTGCTCACCAGCAACCTCAACGGCGAATTAACCGCGCGGCTCAACGATGGCGCGATTCTACGCACCAACATCTCCCGAGAGATGTGCGAGCTGGTTGCTCAGCTAGAAGGCCAGCAGGTGGAGCGAGAATGGCACCCGGACACCCGCTTTGAGCGTTTTGAAGCCACCTTCCAGGTGCGCAACGGCGTGGTTGAAAGTGACGACTTGCTGATTACGCTACCGGGTATCAACGTGCAAGGGGAGGGCGACTTCAACCTCAATAGCCTCAACTTCACGACTCAAGCGAACGCACGGCTAGTGGATACCGCTGACGCCGCCTGCCAAGTCAACCCACGGCTTCAGCAGCTGTCGCTGCCGGTAAGCTGTGAAGGCCATGTAGGTGACGATAAAGCCCAGTGGTGCCGCTTCGACCGCACCGCCTTCGAAGCATCGGTGGTTGATCTGCTGCGTAACGAAGCCGGGAGCCGGGTAGAAGAAGAGCTAGAAGAGCGGATTGGTGAATCCATCGACCGCATTGATGAGCGCTTAGGCGAAGGCGCAGGCCAAGAGCTGCGTGACGGTATTCGTCGCCTGTTTAACTAACCAAAGACTGCTTAACGCCTAGCCGCGTTAATGCATCACGCACCGCACGCGCCGGCCTTACCGCCGGCGCTGTCGTTCATAGCGAGTGTTTTAAGGAATAACGATGGCCGATATGCCCACGCCGTGCCTACCGGCGGAAGAGTTTCAACACCGGCTGCTCACTTGGTTTAACAAGCATGGCCGCCACGACCTGCCTTGGCAGTCGCCGCGCAGCGCCTACCGGGTTTGGGTGTCTGAAATTATGCTGCAGCAAACCCAAGTGACTACAGTGATTCCCTACTTTGAGCGCTTTATGTCCCGCTTCCCCACGCTGGAAGCCCTGGCCACCGCGCCGCAAGATGACGTATTGCACCACTGGACGGGCCTGGGCTATTACGCCCGTGCCCGCAACCTGCACAAAGCGGCCCAGGTCGCCATGGAAGAGCACGGTGGCGAGCTACCCACCGAGAGCGTAGAAACGCTGATGGCGCTACCTGGTATTGGCCGCTCTACCGCTGGCGCGATTATCTCCCAAAGCACCGGCCGGCAGGCCGCTATTCTGGATGGCAATGTAAAGCGCTCGCTCACCCGTCTACACGCGGTAGCGGGCTGGCCGGGCAAGCCAGCAGTAGAACGCTCGCTGTGGGCGCTGGCCGAATACTTTACGCCCACCACACGGCTGGCGGATTACACCCAAGCCGTGATGGATTTTGGCGCGACACTGTGTAAGCGCAGCAAACCCGACTGTTTGATTTGTCCATTTAATGACGTATGCCGCGCCTACGCCCAAGGCGAGCCGCAGCGCTACCCAGAATCTAAGCCCAAAAAAGCCACCCCCACCCGCGAAACCATTATGTTGATGCTACGCGACCCACAAGGGCGCGTATGGCTAGAGCAGCGGCCACCTAGCGGCCTATGGGGCGGTTTATGGAGCCTGCCGCAGTTTGAGCGCCACAGCGAACTCAACGACTGGCTGGAAGACAACACCAAAGCCCCCGAGCGCCACGCTGCGCTGCCCAGCTTCACCCACACCTTCAGCCATTTTAAGCTGATGATTACGCCGCAGCCTGTTACCTGCAAACGAATCAGCGGCGTTCGCGAAAGCGGCGTATGGTATGACGTTAATCATCCGCCTGCGTTAGGCTTAGCGGCACCGGTTAAATCGCTGTTAAGCCAGTTGGCACCATTTACCCTAGACCCAACCCCAGGGCCTTCTTACTAACATCACAGGCTGACAGCCACCTACACACAACGTACTCAATAGGAGCACGCCATGAGCAACACGGTATTCTGCCGCAAGTATCAACAAGAGCTACCCGCGCTGCCGTTCCCGCCACTGCCGGGTAAGCAGGGCCAAGAGATTCAGGCCACGGTATCTAAAAAAGCGTGGGAAGAGTGGCAGGCGCTGCAAACCCGCCTGATCAATGAGAAGCACCTCAACATGCTGGAGCCAGAAGCACGCACCTATCTAATGGATCAGATGCAGCGCTTTCTAGATAACGAAACCACCGACCAAGCAGAAGGGTACGTGCCGCCCAGCCAGGCATAAACCTAGAAACGCAGCGCAAAGCCACGAATGGCGTGGCCTTTGCCACTTTTGGTTCAACGCCTGATGTGCCCTAAGCACGTGACTAGAAAGAAAGTTTCACAAAGGTGTTGACGAAAAGAGGAGCTTTTGGTTTAATACGCACCGTTGGCAAGGGCCAGATAGCTCAGTTGGTAGAGCAGGGGATTGAAAATCCCCGTGTCGGCGGTTCGATTCCGTCTCTGGCCACCACAACGTTGGGGTATCGCCAAGTGGTAAGGCACCGGTTTTTGGTATCGGCATTCCCAGGTTCGAATCCTGGTACCCCAGCCATTGCCAACAAGATTTCTTGTTGATTGGCTAGTCTAACGGCAACCCAATCAAGTTCTCAAGAAAATGCGAAGCGCCGACATAGCTCAGTTGGTAGAGCAACTGACTTGTAATCAGTAGGTCCCGGGTTCGACTCCTGGTGTCGGCACCACTTAAGTGGTTGAAAAGCAAAGCATTAGAGAATACAAAAGGCCACCCAAGCGGGTGGCCTTTTTTGTTGGGTCTATGGTGGGTATAGAAATACTGCAAGGTACTAGGCCTTCGATAAAAGTAAGGAAGACCTAGCCATTTCACAGCTGCACGAATTCCGGGACTCTGCGACCCCGTGTAGCGCTCAGGCCTGCTGGAAGAGCCTAGAGATTTTTTCTTGCCTGGGTGCTGCGGCTGGGATGGTCGTTGCCACCAAAGAAAAACGGTCTGCTTTCTGCTGGCTACGCACACCTGATCGCCACCCCCTATATACCTATTACCCTTCGAGAGCTTCAACGCGCCTGTAACATGGTGGTTGAAGCGTCGTTCTGGGGCGCAGGTCGGCGCTATAAATTGGGTGCTTACCTAGGGGGCCGGGAGTCTTAGATACCACCTCGCTTAATCGGCCACAAATGTCCCATCAGGCAGTTTGTGGCCGACAACTACCCCACCCAACCGGCCATTTTAATTGTCGCCAAGCGGCCAAAGTAGTTGGCAATAACTCGCCAGCGGTGCCACGACCTAGCATCGTGTCGATCGTCTAGACGATAAAGAGCCATGATCCAATCACTCGCTTATCCGGTCGTCGCGTTCACGCATGAGCCAATAGGTCAGACCTAAGGCCAGTATCATCCCCGCCAGGGCGGCCAGTTTGGCAGGATCAATGTCGGGGTCAAGGATGATGAACTTGCGGGCCAGTGCCAGGATCGCGATCAGAATGACGGTCTTGACCTGGATGATGCTTTCCTTACGCAGCGCCACTTTGACGATCGAATGCTTGAATTCCATCGCGATCAGGAGGGTCATGGTGGCACCGAATACCATCTGAAAAGCCTTATGATCCGTTGGATTCAGTGCATCCATGACGAGCAGCGTGAAGACGAGCCGAATCAACTGAATTAGCGACACCACGATGATGACGGCAATGACCGCCGACAGAACGAGAGCGACGACCTGCTCGAAGCGCTCGTAAAACGTCATCAACCGCCACTGGGAGCGCATCTCGTCAAGGGTCGTGTGGCCAGGTTCTTTATGCATAAGCGTTGCTCTCTCTTTCAATGAAACGTTAATGGAACGGGGAGTCCGAGCTGCCGTCCGGACGAAGACGGTATTGGTAAAGCATACCGGGAACGTGGCTGGCCAACTCTTCTCGCTGTCGGCGCATAGAGTTCAGCGCCTGCTCGACCCTCTTGAGATCGGTGATGTCCTCTACCGTCCCGTCTGCCGCTCTGGGCCGACCAGAGGCGTCGCCCTTGAATGTTGCCCGCAGGTGTATCCAGCGAACCTGCCCTCCGCTGACGATACGATACTGCAGATCAAGGGACTTTCCGCACATGGCAGCATCCCATGCCCTATCGAAGAGGGGGCGGTCTTCAGGGTGAATGCACTGCAGGAATCGCTCGAAGGCTATTGGCGCACCAACATCCAGGCCGAGCACGCGGCAGGCTTCATCGGAGCAAGTGAGGAGTTGCGAGCCAAGATCGAGATGCCAACTGCCAGAATGGGCATTCTGGTTAATCTGGTCGCCGTGTCGGGCTGAGATTTGAGGCGTCTCGTTCAAAGGTGACGCTCCTTAGGGGTGAAACAGAGGTTCCAAAGTTTCTGCAACTCGGAGCGCATTTCGTCAAAGATTGTGTGGCTGGGGTCGCTATGCATCGACTGGCCGGTGGCGCGTCCCACCAGGTGGGCCAGACCGGCAAGCGGTGGGATAGCGACCGCCAGCGACACGAGGGTGGCTGCCCATGTCAGCCCGTTGGGGTCGAACACGACAGCCACCCATCGCTCAAGATTCGCCGTCCGCCGGCTTCTTCTTGCGCGTAGCCTTGCTCTCGTCGCTAGGCGGTGCCTCGGCCACGTTCGCGGCATCGGGCTTTTCAGGCTCGGCCGGCTGCGCGGGTGGCTCCTGGCGCTCGAAGACCACCCGTTCGGCCTTGTCGTCCCAGCGGGCGTTGGCGTGATCGCCCTTGCCGATACCGCCACCCAGCATCTCGCGCGCCAGCGCGGTTTCCAGCTCGCTGCGGATCAGCCGCTTGAGTTCACGCGCGCCGAACTCGGGCTTGTAGCCTTCCTCCGCGAAGTGGTCGATCAAGGTCTGATCGAAGGTCAGCGTCACGCCCTGGCTGGAGGCGTTGCGGGCCACACGATCGAGCTGCAGGCCGACGATATGGCGGATCTCCTCCTTGCCCAGCGCATGGAAGACGATGATCTCGTCGATGCGGTTGATGAACTCGGGGCGGAAGTGTCCGCGCAGCACGTCCATCACCTCGGACTTGGCCTTCTCGTATTCCTCGCCGCCGGCACCGCCGGCCTTCAGCCGACGCTGGATGATGTCCGAGCCCAAGTTCGAGGTGGCGATGATGATGGTATTGGTGAAATCCACCACCCGGCCCTTGCCGTCGGTGAGCCGCCCGTCGTCGAATACCTGCAGCAGGATGTTGTAGACGTCGGGGTGCGCTTTTTCGATCTCATCGAGCAACAACACGCTGTAGGGTTTGCGCCGCACCTTCTCGGTGAGCTGGCCACCCTCGTCGTAGCCGACGTAACCCGGAGGCGCCCCCACCAGGCGTGCCACGGCATGGCGTTCCCCGTACTCGGACATGTCGATGCGCAGCAGCGCACCTTCATCGCCATAGATCGACTCGGCCAGCGCCTTGGCGAGTTCGGTCTTGCCCACGCCGGTCGGTCCGAGGAACAGGAAAGTCGCCACCGGCTTGCTGCCTTCGCGCAGGCCCGCCCGCGACAACCGCACGGCATCGGCCACCGCGCGCACCGCTTCGTCCTGGCCCACGAGGCGCTCGTGCAGCCGCTGCTCCAGATGCAGCAGCTTCTCGCGCTCTTCCACCGTCAGCTCGTTGACCGGAATGCCGGTCAGGCGCGAGACGATCTGCGCGACATGCTCGGCCTTGACTTCGGCGTTGCCCGAGGCGCGCTCGCGTTCCCATTCCTCGACGAGCTTCTTGAGTTCAGTCTCCTTGGCCTCGATGCGCTTGCCCAGCTCGGCGGCCTTGTCGTACTGCTTGCGCGAGGCCACATAGTCCTGCTCACGCCGCAGCTGGTGCAGTTCGGACTCCAGCTCTTGCACCGCCACCGGGCGGGCCGTGGCCGACAGCTTCACGCGTGCGGCCGCCTGGTCGAGCAGGTCGATGGCCTTGTCAGGCAAAAAGCGCGCGGTGATGTAGCGGTCCGACAACTCGGCGGCGGCGATGATCGCATCCTCGGTCATGCTGACCTTGTGGTGCGCCTCGAAGGTGTCGCGCAGGCCACGCAGGATCATCATGGTCTGCGCTACCGTCGGCTCGGGCACCATCACCGGCTGGAAGCGACGCTCCAGCGCGGCGTCCTTCTCGATGTACTTCTGATACTCGTTGAGCGTGGTGGCGCCGATCAGGTTCAGTTCGCCGCGCGCCATCATCGGCTTGAACACGTTGGCCACGTCCAGCCCGCCTTCGCCGCCACCCTGGCCGGCACCGACGATGGTGTGCACCTCGTCGATGAAGAGAATCAGCTCGCCCTGGTGCTCGGTCACTTCCTTGAGCACCTTCTGCACGCGCTCCTCGAATTCGCCGCGGTACTTGGCGCCTGCCACCATGGCGTTGATGTTGAGTTCCACCAAGCGCTTGTCGCGCAGCGTCTCGGGTACTTCGCCGGCGACCATCCGCTGCGCCAGTCCTTCGACAATGGCGGTCTTGCCGACGCCGGGCTCACCGATCAACACCGGGTTGTTTTTCTTGCGCCGGGCCAGCACCTCGATGGTGGTCTCGATCTCCTGCGCACGGCCGATGACCGGATCGAGCTTGCCGTCACGCGCCATTTTGGTGAGGTCGCGCGAGTACTTGTCGAGCTCAGGTGTGTTGGTCGGCGCCTCAGCGCGACCGTCCTCGGCCCCCTTACCGACCACCTTGCTCACCTGTTGACGCAGCGCCTGCGGTGTGAGGCCGTAACGGCGCAGCAGGTTGGCGGCCAAGCCTTCGCCTTCCTCGGCCAGCCCGATCAGGAAATGCTCCGGGCCGACATAGGAGTGGCTGAGTTCGTTGGATGCCACGAAAGCGCGGCTGAGTGCGTCCTTGACGCGGGGCGACACGCCGATTTCGCCCTCGAACGGCTTCTCGCCACGCTTGGCTTCGGATTCGATTTGCCGCTTGAGGTCATCGACCTTGATCTTGAATTGCCCCAGGATGGTCTTCACCACGTCGCTGTCGGCGAGCGCCAACAGCAGGTGTTCGGTATCGACTTCAGGGCGGCCAAATTCGGCGGCATGTTTGGCGGCCTCCTACAACAAAGCCTCGGACTGTTCGCTGATACGGCTGGCCAGCCCACTGCCGCGCCTGCGCGTTGTACCCGTAGCAGCCGGGGCGGGTTCGCCAAACGAGGCATCGACGACCTCGTCGGTATCGGTTGCCATGGACGGTGCGTCGTCACCGATGCGGAAGAAGTCGCTGCCAAGGAAGTCTTCGAACAGCCCGCTGCGCGAGCCGAACAAGGCTTCCAGCGGTGAGACGGTGCGCTTTTGCTGGCGCACCAGTTGGCGATAGTGATCGTCACACAACTGCATAGTGCTGTGGCGACCATTGAGATTGGCTTCCACCCGCGCCGTGGCGGGCTGACCGCAGACTTGGCATTGTTTTCTGGCCATGCTGATGCTCCTGTAAAGATTGATCTGACGAGGCACCGCCGATCACGGTGCCTCGACCTTCATCTGGTTTTTTCGGAGGAAGAGCCGATCGGCGTCAGCCGTTGATCGGGATCGAGCGGCCCTGCTTAGGCGCACTGGCCTCGCGCTTGTCCATCGTGATCGTGAGCACGCCGTTCTTGAATGCGGCCTTGATCGATTCCTGGTTGGCGTTGTCAGGCAGGTTCAGGACACGCTGGAAATTGCCGTAGGAGCGTTCGACGCGATGGAAGCCACCCTCCTTCTTTTCCTGCTCCTGGCGCTTCTCGCCCCGTACCATCAGCACGTCGTTGTCGAGCGTGATCTGAATGTCTTTTTCCTCGACGCCGGGAACCTCCAAGGAAATCTTGTACTGCTTGTCGGTTTCCTGGATGTCAACTACCGGCTTCAGCATGTCCGGCAAGTCCGACGGCCATGGTGGCATGCCCTGCGCCGGAAAACCGAAGCCTCGAAACGCATCGTCAAACAGGCGGTCGATCTCGCGATGCAATTGTAGGATGGGACTGACGGGACCGCCTGCCACCGGCAGGTCATTGCGCTGCACGGGCAGCGAGGCAGCGCTCTGTTGTTCTTCCTGCTCTTTCTTGAACCAGTTCCAGGGAGCCAATTTCTTGAAATCAATGTCCATGTCACACCTCCAGAAGAAAAGTTGAAGAATCTCGCTCACTCCGTTTGCCTGCGGCTATGGATAGCGCTCACAGGCAACACGGGATGTTTCGCTGCCTTCGGCTGCTCATCTGTACGTATCACCTCCTTCTTTCTGCCTGCTTGGGTCTGATCATTGATCCATTGATCGATTTCACTTTGACGAAACCGCCATGCCCCCCACAATTTCCGCCTTCGTACAGCCTCAATCGAGGGTTTTCTTCAAGACTTTGCAAAATATTGTGGCTAACATGCAGATAGTCAAGAGTCAATACCTCGCGATCTGCTGGGCGATTGATGTGAGTCAATCGTAAGCAACCAGGAAACAAATGTTGGCTGCCACCGCGATGGTGCTCCCTCCTGAGCTCAAGGCGCACTTCCCCCAACCCCCATGTGTTTTCTGTGCCGGGGACAGGAGGCGCGGCAACGATGGGCGTGGGGGATCGTGGTAGCATTATGTTCCCTGTAACATCGACCTCAAGGAGCCAATATGTCGGAGCGTTATCCTGAAGACCCTGCCCTGGATCTGTACTTGGCTCTGATGGAAGTGGATTGGCCGACCGTCTTCGATGCCGCCACCCTATCGCGTGGGTTGGGCTATGCCCACAAGGGGCGTGTGCATGATGGGCTCGACCTGCAGGTCGGCAGTGACATGCTGGGAATCTTCGGGCGCGTTGCCGGTAGCCGCAAGCAGGCCTACATGACCCGGGTTTACCTTGACCCAAGGGGGCTCGAGAAAGGGCTCTTTACCCTCTGCAATTGCCCGGTCGGTGTTCGCTGCAAGCATGCCGTGGCGCTGATCGAGACCTTCATGAATCAGATGGGCGAGGAGGGCTTCGCCTCGCCGGAGGAAAGCCTCGAGCCGTCTCCCGGTTCGCCCCCTGCGCCACCGCTTGCCAAGCGCTCGTCGTCGGCCGAACTGGCGTCGGCCAAGCGCGAGCGCCTGAAGCGCGACTGGGAAGCGTGGCTGAAGCGGGCGGATCGGCCTGCCTTGCAGGAGGAACCAGAAGGGCGGCGCGTCGGCGATGAGTATCGCCTCGCCCTGTTTCTGAGCGCGCCCGGTGCCTATCGTGAGCCGGTGCTGCGGGTGGTGCCGGTGTGGGTGCGTCCGTCGCGCCAGAGCCATCGCCACTCGGGGTGGGTGGCGCCACGGATCATCGAGGCGGCCTCCGACCTGGTGCCAGTGCCCGAGGGTGGTTGGCCTGCGGCCCAGGAGGAGGCCCTGACACTGCTTTTGCACGGCCCTCAGGAGTCCACTTTGATATCAGGTCAGATGCGCCGTGCGGCGGTCATCGACCAGCCACTGCAGGGGCGGGCGCTGTGGAATCTGCTTGAAGGCGATGAGCTCCCACTGCTGTTCCATGAAAAGCAGACGGGCCCCGTTCTTGAACTGGGCCCTGCCGGGCAGCTGGCGCCTCGCTGGCAGGCGGATGAAGAGGGGGTACAGCATCTGGCGCTGGATACGCAGCCAGAAGGATTGCTCTCGCAAACGGCGCTTGTGCTGCGTAGTGGGCGCGAGTTGTGCTACCTGGACGTTGAGCAGGGCTTGTTCGGCCGCCTGGCCGGTAGTCCCGAGTGGCTTAAAAGGGTGGCGCAGGCGCCGCCGCTACCCCCCGAGATGAGTGGCTGGTTGAGTGAGCGCCTGGGTGAGGCGCCGGCACTGGCCGAGACATTGCCGGCGCCGCATCAGGTCGAGGAGCGCCAGCTGGATGATGTGGTGCCGCGGCTCAAGGTCACCATGCAGGTAGCCGCAGGTCAGCTGGGCTTTCGTGACGGTGCACCTCTGCCGCGCTGGGTGGAAGTCGGTGCGGCGGTGGTGGGGCTTGACTATGCTGGTATCGAGGTGGTCCCGGAGCCCGGCGACTGGGTGCAGGGGTACCGTGATGGCCAGCGACTCAAGATCAAGCGCGATGCCGAGGCGGAGTTGGCGCTGGTGCGCGGGCTGCCATCGGGCATGATCACCCTGGAGTGGCTGCGCGAGGCCGAGCTGGTGCCGGCCTATCTGAAGCTGCCTGACTGGTCGCTGCTGCTGCCGAATGCCGAGGGTCCTCCGGCCACGATCCTCGAATGGTCGACCCACCTGGCCGGCCCCGATGAGTGGTGGGAGATGATCGCCCGGCTGCGCCAGGCGGGTTGCCTGGTTCACTTCAGCGACGACTTTCCCGAAGAACCCACCTATGTGGAGCCGGACGATTGGTACGGCGAGCTGGAGCCGGCCGGCAACGGCTGGTTCGACCTGGCGCTGGATATCGAGGTGGAGGGCGAACGCCTCAACCTGCTGCCGATCCTGCGCCGCCTGTTTCGGGATCCCGGCTTTCCGCTGGAGCCGGCCGCTGATGAACCAGAGGACGCCAGCTGGACGCTGGCCCTGCCGGAGAATCGCCGCCTGGTGATGCCGCTCTCGCGCCTGCGCTCGCTGATGGCGCCCATCCTCGACTGGTTGAATGATGAGAGCGACCCCGAGGCGGCGGTGCGCCTGCCGGTGACCGCCGCCGAGAAGGTAGCGCCCCTGGCCGAGCACGAGTGCTGGGCGGGACGAGACGACGTGACCAAACTGGCCCGGCGCCTGCGCGAGCTGCCCGCCAGCCTGCCGGCACCGCCGGGCTTAGTTGGCGAGCTGCGTGACTACCAGGCCCGAGGCATCGCCTGGATGCGCTTTCTCTCCGAGCTGGGCACCGGCGGCATCCTGGCCGACGATATGGGCCTGGGCAAGACCGTCCAGGTATTGGCTCATGTGCTCGATGAGCGCGCCCGCGGGGCGCTGACCGGCCCGACCCTGGTGGTGGCGCCCACCAGCCTGGTGGGCAACTGGTGCGCCGAGGCTGAACGCTTCGCCCCCGAGCTCAACGTCGTCGCCCTGCAGGGGGGGAAGGCTCAGCGCGAGCGCCAGTTCGAGGAGGCGCTTCCCGGTGCCGACCTCGCGGTGACCACCTATGCGTTGCTGATCCGCGATCTCGAACGCCTGCGCGAGCACGACTTCGGCCTGCTGGTGCTTGACGAGGCCCAGGCGATCAAGAATGCCGCCAGCCAGACCGCGCGGGCGGTGCGCGAGCTCAATGTGGCCCGCGCCATCGCCATGACCGGTACGCCACTGGAAAACCACCTGGGTGAGCTGTGGGCGCAGCTCGATGCCGTGGCCCCGGGCGCCCTGGGCAGCCAGCAGTGGTTCGGTCAGCGCTTTCGCACCCCCATCGAGAAAGAGGGCGACGTCGAGCTGCGCCAGCGGCTCTCCCGGCGCATCGCTCCGCTGATGCTGCGCCGGACCAAGCAACAGGTGCTCGCCGAGCTGCCGGAGAAGACCGAGACCCGTCGCGAGGTCACCCTGAGCGGCGCCCAGCGCGAGCTCTACGAGAGCCTGCGCCTGGCCCAGCACCAGCGGGTGCAGCAGGCGGTGGCCGAGCGCGGCCTGGCCGCTTCCGGCATCGTGATGCTCGATGCGCTGCTCAAGCTGCGCCAGGTGTGCTGCGACCCGCGGTTGGTCAAACTGGAGAGTGTGCGCAAGACCAAGCGCTCGGCCAAGCTGGAGCAACTGCGCGAACTGGTGGGGCCCTTGGTGGAGGAGGGGAGGCGCATCCTGATCTTCTCCCAGTTCACTGAGATGCTCACGCTGATCGGTGAGGCGCTGGAGAAGGACGGCATCCCCTTCACCACCCTGACCGGCGACACGCCGGGCAAGACCCGTACGCAGCGGGTGGCGCTGTTTCAGCAGGGCGAGATCCCGGTATTTCTGATCAGCCTCAAGGCCGGCGGTACGGGCCTGAACCTCACCGCCGCGGACACCGTGATCCACTACGATCCCTGGTGGAATCCGGCGGTGGAGGCCCAGGCCACCGGCCGCGCCCACCGCATGGGCCAGCAGAACCCGGTGTTCGTCTATAAGCTGGTATGCGCCGGCACCGTGGAGGAGCGCATCCTCGACCTGCAGGCGCGCAAGGCCGATCTCGCCGCCTCGATCCTTGAGGGTGGCGCCGAGCACAAGAGCGACGGCCCGCTATTCGACGAGGAGGATCTGGCGCTGCTCTTTGCGCCGGTAGTGTAGTGAGATGGGTTAAGAAAAAATCCCCCTCTGGTTGTTGGCTGAAGATTTTCCTGCTGAAGTGAACGAAATACCTCGCTTCCTGAGCATGAAGATGAAAAACGTTGGTTATGTGCACCTTCATGGGCACCTGGCGCTGGGCGTCCTGCCGCCGGAGCGAGCGCCTGCCGATGACGATCTCCTCTCGCATCTGCTGTTTGCTCTGAAGCATGAGGGCGTGGCAGCACACGCCATCCCCGGATGTTCTGGGGCCTCGCACTTCTGGGGCTGATGCTGGTGGTCTCGGTGGGTGAGTATGGCATTGCTCACTGGCGTCAGGCTTTCGATAACCCGCGATTTCGGCCCGACTTTGGTGTAATGAATGCCCCGCATCCTGCGATGTTCTTCGGAGCAACAATGTTGGCGGGCGTGAGCTTCGCTGCGCGTTGCTGGCGTTCGGGGAGGTGGGCGTGGACTCGGCACTTGGGCTGGCTGAGTGTCAATGGCTTCCTGACCGAACACGCCAGTATGGCCACCTACACAATACTACACTAGAGGTTCTGGTTGCCTATGGCGTGTTGGGTCTTAGTGTGATGATCGTGCTTGGGGCTTAGGTTGGTCTAGTACTACAGTCGTAACTGAATAAGCTACAATGCATGTGGTTGATATGGAAGCGATTACAGGGTGAAGGATGCAAGAACTGGATCTTTCTGTCTCAGCATTGTTGGATGACCTGGCAGAGCGGTTAGGCCCGCTCTTTCCGCGTTCGGAAACGCGCGCTCGAGCTCTACGTTACATCCAGGGGCTGCTCAGCCAGTGTGAACGTAAGAATAGCTGGCATCTTGCCGAATGGCTCGGCGATGCCACCCCAGATGGGGTACAGTACCTGTTGGATCGTGCCCGCTGGGATGCGGACGTAGCACGCGATATTCTCCGCCAATGGGTCATCGATACGCTGGGCTCGCCTAAGGGTGTCCTAGTCCTGGACGAGACCGGCTTTACCAAGAAAGGCCAGCACTCGGCCGGCGTGCAACGCCAGTACAGTGGCACCGCTGGCCGTATCGAAAATAGTCAGATCGGGGTCTTTCTTCTCTACGCTAGCCCGGCGGGACATGCCTTCCTGGATCGCGCCCTGTACTTGCCCAAATCCTGGACACTGGACCGCGAGCGTTGTCGGCGTGCGGGCATCCCTGATGACGTCGAATTTGCCAGCAAACCCGAGCTCGCTCGCCGGATGCTGGAGCGCGCGATGGATCAGGGAGTGCCGGCTGCCTGGGTGACGGGAGATAGCGTCTATGGCGGCAACCGCAGTCTGCGTCTGTGGCTGGAGGAGCGCTCGCAACCTTTTGTTTTAGAAGTGGCTTGCAACGAACCCTTGTGGTGGAAGAGCTTCCAGTACACGCGAGCCGACGAGATCGCAGCGGCATTGCCGGATGACGCATGGCAGACCCTATCCGCTGGCTCAGGCAGCAAGGGCGAACGCTGGTTTTGCGATAGTCAGAGATGAGGAGGTGAATGTCATAACCCACGTTATGAAAGGAGCCATCCTAGGTTGCAAGCGCAGAAAGGTTCGCTACCCTATCTACTGCGCTGTGTTTCTAAATGAGACACGTTTTAACTGAAGTTTAATCATACAAGGAGTGGATTAGATGACAGTCAGCAATACACCGCTTAACCATGTGACCGCCCACAAACAGTATAGCGAGATGGCCGACGTGCCCACGGCGGGCAATGCCAGGGTGGTAGACGCTTATCCCACACGCTTGGCCCAAGCCCCTGCATCACTCACACAGCCCCGCCAGGATGGCGTCGTAAAAGGGCGTGCGCTACCGGGACCGCTGAGTGAGGCTCAGCTCGATGAGTTCGAACGCAAGGGATATTTGTTCATTCCCAATTTGATCGATGGCGAAGAGCTGGAGGCGCTTCGCAAAGAGATGAATGCCCTGCTGAGCAACGACGCCTATCGCGATAAGGCGTTCAGCATCACCGAGCCAGAAAGCCATGAGATTCGCTCACTATTTGCCGTGCATCGCCTTTCTGAGCGATTAGGGGCGCTTGCCAGCGACGAGCGCGTGGCTGGTGCGGCTCGTCAGATCATCGGTGACGACCCCTACGTGCATCAGTCGCGTATCAACTACAAGCCGGGCTTTGCCGGTAAAGGCTTCAATTGGCACTCGGACTTCGAGACCTGGCACGCTGAAGATGGTATGCCCAACATGCACGCGGTCAGCGCCTCGCTGATTTTGACCGACAACCACGAGTTCAATGGCCCGCTGATGTTGATTCCGGGCTCGCATATGGAATTCGTGCCTTGCCAGGGAGAAACGCCGGAAGACAACCACAAGCGCTCGTTGAAAGCGCAGGAAGTGGGCGTGCCGAGCCCAGAGGCGTTGACACACTTGGTCGATAAATACGGCATCGATGCCCCCAAAGGGAAAGCTGGCGGGCTGCTGTTGTTCGATTGCAACACGCTGCATGCGTCCAACGCCAACCTCTCGCCGGATCCGCGCAGCAACGTGTTCTTCGTGTTCAATCGGCCCGATAACCGCTGCGTTGCCCCGTTTGCCGCGCCTAAACAGCGTCCTTCGTTCTTGGCGCATGGGCCTGAGGAGAGCGGGTATCCCGAGGCATAAGCGATCCAGATACTCCTGCAATTCGGAAATACGCGGTCGATACTGTGGAACATGGGCATGGCTGGGGTAGACTAATGCGCCTGTCGTTGCGAATACGGCACGCATAACGAGAAGGAGAAGACCCGCCATGCGTTTTGTTCCACAGTTTACCGATGGTCAGGAGTTTCCCCACGCGCTGGGCAAGGTCATCTGTGTCGGCCGCAACTATGCCGAACATGCCAAAGAGCTGGATAACCCGGTTCCCAGTGAGCCGCTGCTGTTCATCAAGCCCGCCACTAGCGTGGTGGACTTAACCA
Source organism: Halomonas sp. Ps84H-12 (assembly GCF_024124725.1). NCBI lineage: Bacteria > Pseudomonadati > Pseudomonadota > Gammaproteobacteria > Oceanospirillales > Halomonadaceae > Halomonas > Halomonas sp. Ps84H-12. The sequence goes on from NZ_JAMXSJ010000021.1 coordinate 27,185, forward strand.
AGCCTCTCGACCCGCCATTTTCGCGAGGCGATGTTCATTATGAAGTCGAGCTGGCGCTACTGGTAGGGGAGACCCTCACCCACGCCACGCAAGATGAAGCCGAGCGTGCCATTGCAGGCATTGGCCTTGCGATGGATTTAACCCTGCGCGATGTGCAAACCAAGTTAAAAGAGAAAGGCCACCCTTGGGAAATCGCCAAGGCCTTTGATGGCGCCTGCCCGCTGTCGCCTTTCTTGCCGCTGAGCCGCGTGCCTAACTGGAACGCGCTGACCTTCACCCTAGAAATCGACGGTGAAGAGCGCCAGCACGGCGAAGGCGCGGATATGATTTTTGCTATTCCCACGCTGGTGGCAGAAATGAGCCGTCACTTCACCCTGGAGCCAGGCGATGTGATTTTGACCGGCACGCCTGCCGGAGTCGGCGAGCTACCCCGCGGCGCGGCGCTACGCTTAACGCTGACTGGCGGCCTGGAGATTTCGACCAGCGTCGTTGAGTAACGACCTGCTCACGGGTTCAGCACGCAAAACAAAGGCCACCGATACGCTCGGTGGCCTTTTTTGTGAAACGCGTTAAGCCGGTGAAGGGTTACTCCAGGTAGGTGTAGCCCTCTAGGCCTTCGGTCAGGCTAGCGGCAAAGTGCGCCTGCTCTTCCGGAGAGAAACCGCTTGTGACCAGCTGCTCGGTGAGCTTCTGTTTCAGTACGCAGGCATCGAAATTCACGTAGGCCAATACGTTGGCCACCGAATCCCCCGCCTGCGGGTTAGAGAGCACCCACTCGCCATCTTCACCTAGCGCTGCATCCACCGAATCGGTATCGCCGAACAGGTTGTGCAGGTCGCCAAGAATCTCCTGGTAGGCGCCCACCAGGAAGAAGCCTAACCAGCGCTCGTCGTCATTGGCCCACTCAGGCAGCGGCAGGGTGGTTTCTACCCCTTGGCCATCCACATAGCTATCGATACGGCCATCAGAGTCGCAGGTGATGTCCTGGATCACCGCACGGCGGGTGGGCGCTTTGTCCAGCCCACTGAGTGGTAGCACGGGGAAAATCTGCTCGATGCCCCACACGTCTGGCACTGACTGGAACAGCGAGAAATTGACGAACAGCTTGTCGGCCAATTTTTCGGCCAGCTCGTCCATGATTTCCCGGTGCGCGCGGTTGCGGGTATCCAGCTTTCCACGCAGGCGCGTGCAGGCGGCCATGTAGAGGCGCTCGCCTTCGGCGCGGGCGTTGATGCTGCTCAGACCCAGAACGAAACGGTCGTGTAGCTCGCTAACTGCCTGCAACAGGTCGTGCCACGCCTCGACCAGCACCCGCGGTTCTTGGGTCTCGGCCAACTGGTCGAACACCCGCCACAGCTCTTCTACCTGTGGATCTTCTTCCTGGGTTGTGCGCTCTGGCGGCGTGTCGTTGACGCGCTCTTCACCAATGACATTGGTGATCAGCACTGCATGGTGGGCGGTGAGCGAACGGCCGGACTCACTGATCAGGTGCGGTTGGGGCAGGTCAGCCTCCTGGCAGAGCTGGGAGAACGCGTTGACCACGTTGCGGGCGTACTCCTGCATGGAGTAGTTCGCCGAGCAGTAGCTGCGCGAGCGGGTGCCTTCGTAGTCGATCCCTAAGCCGCCGCCCACATCGACGGTGTCGATGGGCGCGCCCAGGCTCATCAGGTTTTGATAGAAGCGCGCGCACTCCCGCAGGCCGCGCTGAATATCGCGAATGTTGGCGATCTGCGAGCCTAGATGGAAGTGCACGAGCTGCAGGCTGGCCAGAGCATCCTGGGCGCGTAGGGTTTCGACCACTTCCAGAATCTGGCTGGCGGTGAGACCGAACTTCGACTTCTCACCGCCAGTATTCTGCCACTTGCCTTTACCCACCGAGGCTAGTCGCGCGCGCAGGCCAATGCGCGGGGTTACGTCCAGCTCGCGGGCCTCTTCTAAAATCAGCTCCAGTTCGGAGAGCTTCTCCACCACCAGATACACTTTGTGGCCGAGCTTCTCGCCCAGCAGCGCCAGGCGCACGTACTCGCGGTCTTTATAGCCATTGCAGACGATCAGTGACGAACCGCCGTCGGAGAGCGCCAGCACCGCCAGCAGTTCAGGCTTGCTGCCCGCTTCCAAGCCCACACGGCCATTACCCCGCTCAGAGGTAGCGAGAATCTCTTCTACCACCCGACGCTGCTGGTTCACCTTAATCGGGTAAACCGCGGTATAGCCGCCCTGGTAGTCCACGTCCTGCATGGCGGCGTCAAAGGCACCGCAAAGCTGTTCGACGCGATCGTGAAGAATATCGCTAAAGCGCACCAGCACCGGTAAGCGTAACCCCGCCGCCTGTAACTGACGGACTAACGCACTGATAGGCAGCGCCGGGCCTTCCGCATCGCTGCCCAGCGGGCGTACCAGGGCTTGGCCGTGGTCGTCGACATCAAAGTAACCGCTGCCCCACTGGTCCATGTTCCAAGTGCGGCGGGCACGCACGGCGGGGCTGCTGGTCGTTGCCATTTCACTCATGAAGATGCCTCTGGAATCGGGAGTGCGCCAAACGCGATGCGTGCTTTAAGAATCACGCGGAAGCGCTCGGGGTCGTGGGGAGTTAAGTCATGGGCCGGTGGGTCGACATACACCACCAGCAGCCGTGACAGCCAATAACGCAGTGCGGTCATACGCAGCATCGTCGGCCAAAGCGTGCGTTCGGATTCGGTCAGCGGGCGTCGCGCTTGATAGGCGCTTAAAATGGCGTTGTAACGCTCGGCGTTCAGCGAACCGTCCTCATTGGAGGCCCAGTCGTTGATCACGATGGCGAGATCAAACAGCAAGTCACCGGTGCAGCCGTTATAAAAATCGATAATACCGCCCAGGGCGTCGCCCTCGAACAGCGTGTTATCGCGGAACAAATCGCCATGCACTGCTCCTTGGGGAAGCTCGCCATGCTGGCTAAATTCGCTCTCGAAATCATCCACTGCGTTCTTCATCAGTGTTTGATCGTCAGGGCTGATGTAGGTGAGCACCTTATGGTGTACCGCCCGCAGCCAGTGCAGGTCACGGGGGTTGGGGCGATGCCCGGGAAAGTGCTGCGATACTTTATGCATCTGCCCAAGCGTGCTGCCCAGCGCTTGGCACTGGGCAAGGTTGGGGGCGCTGGGGTGCTTGCCCGGCAGGCGCGGGAACAGCAGCGCAGGCTTGCCCGCCAGGCTGTGCAGCGCCACGCCTTCGCGGTCATGAATAGTGCCGGGCACCGGTAAGCGGTGCTCGTCTAAGTAATCGAGCAACTCAACAAAAAACGGCAGCTCTTCGTGTTCGCCTTGCTCAAACAGGGTGAGCACCAGCTCGCGGCGGTCGGTGGTCACGAAAAACGTCGAGTTCTCCGTGCCGCCTGCCACGCCTTGAAGCGCAACAAAGCTGCCAACATCAAATTTTTCCAAAAACGCGGCGACCTGTGCGTCGCTAAGCGGGGTGAATACTGCCATGAGAATCTCGCCCAGGTTGCTAAGCCGATTATTGTAGCGGCTTGCCGCACGAGTTGGCAGCGTTGTGTGGTGAAGAGTAGCGAGTTTTAGGGCTCTTTTCTGCAGGCCCGGCGTTGAACGCGTATCATAGAGAGCAGACATCCTTACCGTTTTGCTGACTATGGAATTTGGTTATGGCCCGTGCCCCAATCGTGCTCGTCGATGGCTCTTCGTACCTCTACCGCGCGTTTCATGCGCTGCCGCCGCTAACGACCTCTAACGGTCAGCCGACCGGAGCCGTGAAGGGCGTGCTGAACATGCTCAAACGGCTGATGAAAGACTACCCCGATAGCCCCATGGCGGTGGTGTTCGACGCGCCGGGTAAAACCTTCCGCGATGAGCTGTACAGCGATTACAAGGCCCACCGCCCACCCATGCCGGATGACCTACGCAGCCAGATCGAACCGCTGCACGCCTGTGTCAAAGCACTCGGCCTGCCGCTGCTGTGCATCGAAGGGGTCGAGGCGGATGACGTGATTGGCACGTTGGCGCACCAAGCCACTCAGGCTGGCCGCGACGCGGTCATCTCCACCGGCGATAAGGACATGGCCCAACTGGTGAACGGCCACATCACGCTGGTCAACACCATGAAAGAGGAAACCCTCGATGAAGCGGGCGTGGAGGAGAAGTTTGGCCTGCCGCCGGCGCTGATTATCGACTTCCTCGCACTGATGGGCGACAAGGTGGACAACATCCCCGGCGTGCCTGGGGTGGGCGAGAAAACCGCCATTGGCCTGCTGCAAGGTATGGGCGGCGGTTTAGACACGATTTATGGCGATTTAGAGCGCGTGACCACCCTCGGTTTCCGCGGCGCGAAAACGTTACCCAAAAAACTGGAAGAGCACCGCGAGCAAGCGTTTCTCTCCTATCAGTTAGCGACGATCAAAACCGACTGCGACTTGCCGGTGGGGTTGGATGATTTGGACATTGCCCACCCGGACCGCGAAGCGCTGGTCGAGCTCTACAAACAGATGGAGTTCAAACAGTGGCTCGCCGAGCTGCTGGAAGGCAACGACGAAGGCGTGGACGATGTGGCAGGCGGTGAGCCCGTCTCGGAAACAACCGACAGCACGACGGAAACGGCGCCGACCGAGCGCCACGACCATGTGATTACCGAGCAGGCCGAGCTGGAGGCGTGGCTCGAACGGCTCAACGAGGCCGAACGTTTCTGCTTCGACTTGGAAACCACCAGCCTCAACTACATGGATGCAGAAATTGTGGGTATCGGCGTGTCGCTGGAAGCCGGGGAAGCTGCCTATATTCCGGTGGCCCATGATTACTTGGATGCTCCCCAGCAGCTTGATCGCAAAGCGGTGCTGGCAGCGTTAAAGCCACTGCTGGAAGACCCGGCCAAAACCAAAATTGGACAAAACCTCAAATACGATATTTCCGTACTGGCGAACTACGACATTTCTGTCGTTGGCCCGTTTGCCGACACCATGCTAGCGTCGTATGTGCTCAACTCCACCGCCACGCGCCACGATATGGATTCGCTGGCGCTGAAGTACCTGGGCGAGAAAACCATTTCGTTTGAAGAGATCGCGGGCAAAGGCGCCAAGCAGCTGACGTTTAATCAGATTGCCCTAGAGCAAGCGGCTCCCTACGCCTGCGAGGATGTAGATATCACCCTGCGCCTACAGGACACGCTGCGTCCCCAAGTGGAGCGGGAAGGGCGCTTGGCCGAGGTGCTCGACCACCTTGAGCTACCACTAATCAGCGTGCTGTCGCGCATCGAGCGTAACGGCGTGGCCGTGGATGCCGAGCGCCTGTACGAGCAGAGCCAGCAGCTCGAACAGCGCATCCGCGAGATAGAGAGTGAAGCTTTTGAGCTGGCGGGCCGCGAGTTCAACCTGGGGTCTCCCAAGCAGCTGGGCCAGATTCTGTTCGAAGAGCAGAAGATTCCGGTCATCAAGAAAACCCCCAAGGGCGCGCCTTCCACCGCCGAAGCCGTGCTGGAAGAGCTGGCGCTGGACTACCCCTTGCCCAAGGTGATCATGCAGCACCGTGGCCTGGCCAAGCTGAAGTCCACCTATACCGATAAGCTGCCGCGCCTGCTCAATAAAACCACCGGGCGGGTACACACCAGCTATCATCAGGCGGTTACGGCCACCGGGCGGCTGTCGTCGTCGGACCCGAACCTGCAGAATATTCCCATCCGTACCGAGGAGGGGCGCAAAATCCGCCAGGCGTTCGTGGCGCGCCCTGGCTACCGCATTGTGGCGGCGGACTACTCGCAGATCGAGCTGCGTATTATGGCGCACCTTTCGGAAGATAAAGGGCTGCTGGAAGCGTTTGCTGAAGGGCGCGATATCCACACCGCTACCGCGGCGGAAGTTTTTGGCACCTCGCTTGAAAAGGTGTCTGGCGACCAGCGGCGCAGCGCTAAGGCGATTAACTTTGGCTTGATTTACGGCATGAGCGCTTGGGGGCTGGCTCGTCAGCTGCGTATTGACCGTAGCCAGGCCCAAACCTACATCGACCGCTATTTTGACCGCTACCCAGGCGTCGCCCGCTATATGGACCGCATTCGTACCCAGGCGGCGGAAGATGGCTTTGTCGAAACCGTGATGGGGCGGCGTTTATACCTGCCAGAGATTCACTCGCAAAACCGCAACCGCCGCCAAGGGGCCGAGCGCACGGCCATCAACGCGCCGATGCAGGGCACGGCGGCGGATATTATCAAACAGGCCATGATTGATGTGGATGCGTGGCTAGCGGAAGGGGAGTTCGATGCGCTGATGGTCATGCAGGTACACGATGAATTGGTGTTCGAGGTGGCCGAGGCGCAGGTAGAGCGCTTTATTGAGCAAGTGCAGGCACGCATGCAGGCCGCGGCCTCGCTCAGCGTACCGCTGATTGTGGAAGCGCAAAGCGGCGCGAATTGGGATGAAGCCCACTAACGAACGAGAGAGCACTCGCCAATAACACACAACCCCCACAGCGGTCGCTGCGGGGGTTGTGTTGAGTACGTTACTTAAGCACCGGCTTCAAAAGCGTGTGCCCAAGCCGCGCTTAACGCCAGCTAACGCGGTCGAAGATACGTACCGCTTCCGGGTTGTTCTCACCCAGGATGCTGATGTTGATGTCGTCTTTGGCAAAATCGCCCCAAGACTCCAGCACCGGGTTTTTCTTCACGCCTTCTACCACCGGGAACTCGTAGTTACGCTCGGCCAGCACTTCTTGCGCTTGGTCAGAGGCCAGGAACTCCAGGAAGCGAATGCCGTTTTCCGGGTTTTGTGCGTTGGCGACTAAGCCTGCACCACCTACGTTCACGTGGGTGCCGCGGTCATCCTGATTGGGGAAGATCACGCCCACTTTGCGCGCGGCTTCACGCTCGGCGGCATCGTCAGAGTGCAGCAGGCGCACGTAGTAGTAGTGGTTGGCGACGGCGAGGTTACACTCACCGCTGGCAACGCCAAGAATCTGATCGGTATCACCGCCTTCGGGGTCGCGGGCCATGTTGTTCACAACGCCCTGGGCCCACTCCTGCGCGCCTTCCTCGCCGTGGTGCTCAATCAGCGATGCCAGCAGTGACTGGTTGTAGATGTTGTTGGAAGAACGGATACACACTTGGCCTTCAAACTGCGGGTCGGCAAGATCTTCGTAGGTAGCGATCTGGCTCGGGTCGAAGTTTTCGCGGTTGTAGTAGATCACACGGGCACGCTGGCTAAAGCCAAACCACATGCCTTCTGGGTGACGCATGGATTCCGGCAGGCGCTCGTTAAGTGCATCAGAGTTTACGCTTTGAAAAATACCGTCTTGCTCGGCGCGCCACAGGTTGCCTGCATCCACGGTCAGCATAACGTCGGCGGGGCTAGCCACGCCTTCACGCTGCATACGCTCCATTAGTTGGTTAGCGTCGCCTTCCAGTACATTCACTTCAATGCCAGTCTCATCGGTGAACGCTTGGTAGAGCATTTCGTCAGAGTCATAGTGGCGAGCGGAGTAGATGTTGACTTCATTAGCGAGTGCGCTGCTGGCAAACGCAGAGCCGGCCATGATGGCAGCTACGGAGGCCGAAAGACGTGCTTGTTTCATAACAAATACCCTGAATGTTTATGATAATAAGTTGCATTAACGGCGTGTGCTATTGAAACGCCTTGTTCGAAGGACGTCAAGCGAAATGCTAATGACTCGCATCACTTTTTGTGCCTAGACGTGCATCTCACGCCAATAGAAAATAGAATGCAAATAACTTTCAACCGTGTTCGCAATGGCTGAGCGGTCAGCGCTCTCCCGGCGAACAAACCATGGGTGAACGAATGACGGCAACTGTGTCCCTTTCTGAGGTGGCGGAGCCTGCATCGGCGCTGTCGCTACGCGATGTTCAGCATACGTTTGCGGCTAACAAAGTTGTTAAAGGTATTGATCTCGACATTGCTCAGGGCGAAGTGGTCTGCCTGCTTGGCCCTTCCGGCTGCGGTAAAACCACGCTACTGCGCATTGCGGCAGGGCTGGAAGTGGTCCAAGAAGGCACCGTCAGCCTGGAAGGGCAGGCCATTGCCGCCCCCGGCAAACGCCATGTACCGCCGGAAAAGCGCAACGTCGGGCTGGCGTTTCAGGATTCGGCGCTCTTCCCCCACCTTAGCGTGTTGGAAAATGTCACTTTCGGCTTAAAGCATCTACCCTCCAGCCAGCGCCGTGAACGTGCGCTGGAGCTATTAACCCAGCTTGGCATGGCTGACTACGCCGATACCTACCCGCATATGCTCTCCGGCGGTCAGCAGCAGCGCGTGGCGCTGGCCCGAGCTCTGGCACCTACGCCCAAGCTAATGCTGTTGGATGAACCCTTCTCCAGCCTGGACGCTCGGCTGCGTGATCGGATTCGCGACGATACGCTGCACGTGTTGAAAAAGCTGGGCTCGGCCACGCTACTGGTGACTCACGATCCGGAAGAAGCGATGTTTATGGCCGACCGCATCGCCTTGATGCGCGATGGCAAAATCGTCCAAACGGGTACCCCGCGGGAGCTTTACTGCGCTCCCGTCGACCCATTTGTGGTGACCTTCTTTGGGGAAGTGAACGAGCTTGAAGGGGTGGTGGAAGGAGGCGTGATACAAACGCCGGTAGGCGACATAGATGCCAGCTGGCTGCCAGAGGGTAGCCAGGCCCAGGTGATGATCCGCCCGGAGGCGCTGCGTATCAAAGAGCGCGACCTGCCTGCGGAAACCCACAGCCACAGCCACGTGGTGATGGCGAAACTACTGGGCCGCACTAGCTTGATTCACCTATGTGCCCACGGTGCTGATGGCCAAGAAGCGCACCTGCACGCACGGGTACCAGGGGTCTTCCTGCCCCAGGAGGGGCAGCCGATCGATATCGACCTCGACCACACCCAGGTGTTTATCTTTCCGCGTTAGTCTTTCCGCGTTAGTTGCGCGTTTTAATTACTCAGCTTGGCTGCCTGGGCGCGCCCGGCGCATCGCCAGGCTGAGTAGAATTACCGGTAAAATCCCCACCACCACAATGGTGAGCGATGCAGTAGACGCCTCCGCCAAGCGCTCATCGGACGCCAAACTGTGAGCGCGCACCGCCAGCGTGTCGAAGTTAAACGGCCGCAAAATAATCGTGGCGGGCAGCTCCTTCATCACATCCACAAACACCAGAATGCCCGCGGCCAATAGGCTGCTGCGCATCAGTGGCGTATGAATGCGGCGCAGCGTGCCCCCGGCTGTTTGCCCCAGGGTGCGCGAGGCGGCGTCCATGCTTGGCGTCACTTTGCCCAGGCTCGCCTCTACTGCGTTAAACGACACCGCCAAAAAGCGCACCACATAGGCGTAAATCAAGATGAACGCCGTGCCGCTAAACACCAGCCCGATGATCTTATCGTAATGGGTGTGAAGCCAAGTGTTGAGCGCGTTATCCAGCCAGGCAAACGGAATCAAAATACCCACGGCCACCACCGAGCCAGGAATGGCGTAACCCATCGCCGCAATGCGGGTAAACAGTCGCGCACTGGGGGAGTTATGCAGCCGCACGCCGTAGCTCAGCAGCACCGCCAGCCCCACCGCAATCAGCGCTGCCACCGTAGCGAGGCTCAGGCTGTTCATGGCAAAGCCGATGAAGCGCGTGCCAAATAGGCTGTCGCCGGTAGTCATCGCCATTTCCAGCAGAATACCGCTGGGCAGCAAGAAGCCAACGGTGATTGGTAACAGGCAGGCCAGCGTCGCCCCGACGGCGTGCCAGCCGTGCAACCTGTACTCAGGCAACTGTTGATAGCGGTTGGTGGTGTGGAAGTAGCGGCGCTTACCCCGCGACCAGCGCTCCAGCAGCACGAAGGCGATCACGAAGGTCAGCAGGCAGGCGGCTAGCTGGGCCGCGGCAATCGGCTCGCCTAGGCCAAACCAGGTGCGGTAAATACCCGTGGTAAAGGTATCCACCCCAAAAAACTGCACCGCGCCAAACTCATTGAGCGTTTCCATCAGCACCAGCGAGACGCCGCCCACCAGCGCCGGGCGTGCCAGCGGCAGCGCAACGCTGGCAAATAAACGCCAGGGGCCGCGCCCTAACGTGCGACCAACATCCAAGACGCACACCGACTGCTCTAAGAAGGAAGCGCGGGCCAGCAGGTACACATAGGGGTAAAGCACGAAGGTGATCAGCGTGGCAGCGCCCCCCAACGAGCGTACATTGGGGAAGTAGTAGTCGCCGACCTGCCAGTGAAACCACTCCCGCAGCAGGCTTTGTAGCGGCCCCGCCACCTGTAGAAAATCGGTGTAGGCATAAGCAATCACATAGGTCGGCACCGCCAGCGGCAGCAGTAGCGCCCACTCAAATAGGCGCTTGCCGGGGAAGCGACACATCACCACCAGCCAAGCGGTCCCTGTGCCAATTACCAGTGTGCCTAACCCCACCCACAGTACCAGCCAGAAGGTGTTGGATAAGTAGCGAGGCAGAACCGTGCTGGCCAAGTGCTGCCAAACGCCTTCGGTGGGCATCACGATATGGCCAAGCACGACCAAAATAGGCAGTGCCACAATCAGGGCAATCAGAAAAAGTGCAATTGACCAAGGGTTAAGCGACAGCGTAAAGCGTGATGCGAAACCTGAAAGCAGAGCCGATGGTGACCGGCGAGCAGGTGTAGACACGTCGTTGGCTCCTTGGACGAGGGGCAGTATGGCTCGTCAATGCGAAAAAATAGCGGTTGCAAATAGTATCACTTGCGTCAGTGGGGTGCAGCCAGCATTCGGGCAGGCAAAAAAATCCCCCCGCAAAGCGGAGGGATTTAGCGCTGGCCTAACCGCTGATGTGTTAGTAGCCCACCATCATGCTAGGTAGCCCGGTAATCAAGCTGGGGAAGATAGACATCAGGATACAGGCCAGAATGATGATCGCTACAAACGGTACCACCGCTTTGTACAGATCGACGATCTCAACCCCTGGCGGGGCGACCCCTTTGAGGTAGAACAGTGCATAGCCAAACGGTGGCGTGAGGAAGGAGGTCTGCAGCACCACGGCCACCATCACCACGAACCACAATACGTCCACGCCCATCTGAGCAATGATCGGCAGCATAATCGGGAAGCTCAGCAGCACAATGCCGGTCCAGTCCAGGAACATACCCAGGATAAAGACCAGGAACAGCATCAGCAGCAGCGCACCAAAGGTGCCGCCCGGCATGGCGAGTACAAAATCACTGATCACAGTCATGCCGCCACCAATGGAGAACACGCCGGTAAATGCCGTTGCCCCTACCAGTACCAGCATCACCATGGTGGTGGTTTTACCCGCTTCGATGAGCGTGTTGTAGCAGGTCGAGAGCTTGCGGTCACCGAAGATCAGGAACAGCAGGAAAGCGATGAACACACCAATCGCCGAGGCCTCGGTCGCGGTGGCGATCCCGGTAAATAGAGCACCGAGCACGCCCAGGATCAGCGACATCGGCGGCACCACGTACTTGCCCAGCATAATAAGCAGCTCTTTGGTACTGACCTCGGCGCGCTCCTCTTTCGGCACCTTGGGGCCGTAGCTGGGTTTCAGCCAGCAGATCAGCACCACGTACAGCGCGTACATCACGCCCAGCAGCAGGCCTGGAATCAGCGCCCCGGCAAACAGCGCACCCACCGACACCGGCGAGTAGCTGGCCATTAGAATCAGCATGATGCTGGGCGGAATCAAAATGCCCAGGCAGCCGCTCGCCATGATCACGCCCGCGCTGAGCTCTTTGTTGTAGCCATACTTCAGCATCGGCACCAGCGCGATCATCCCCATGACGGCGATGGACGCCCCGACGATGCCGGTCGTGGCTGCCAGCAGTACCGAAACAACAACGACGGTTAAGGCGAGGCCGCCGCGCACATTCGCCAGCAGCAGGCGCATGGCGTCGAACATCTTCTCCGTCACGCCGGAGTCGTTGAGAAAGCGCGCCATCAAAATAAACAGCGGAATGGCGACCAGCACATAGTTGTCCATGGCGTTGCCATAAACGTTATTAATAATAATGCCGAGGGTATTAATGCCGGGGCCTAGATACGCGCCGATTACCGCCATGCCGCCCAGCACAAAGGCTAGCGGATGGCCCATAAACAGCCCGACCAGCAGCCCGCCGAACATCACCAGCGTCAGTAGCTCTGCACTCATGCGGATGTCTCCTCACGCAACTGCATAATGGCGCGCAGCACGATGGCGACCGCCTGTAGCAAAATCAGTGCGGCGGCCAAGACGATCACGCCTTTCACCGGATAAACGGGAATCGAGACCATGCCATAGGTGGTTTCGCCACGGCTAAAGGAGCGCTCGAAGAAGCGCCAGCCGTAGGTCAGCAGCAGCCAAATAAACGGCACGAAGAAAACTAGGTAGCCAATGAGATCCAGCACGGCCTGCTTCTTACGAGATAGCAAACGCTTCACCACATCCACCTCAACGTGGGCGTGATGACGCAACCCGTAAGCCGCCATGAGCATAAAGTGAGCGCCGAACAGCATCTTCGTAATATCGAACGCCCAGTCGCTTGGGCGGCCGAAAAAAAAGCGCGACACAATGTCGTAAAGCACTATGAGAGTAATGATGGCAATTAACGGCGCGATAATGCGGCCAAACAGCTCGTTAATCGCATCGATCGCCTTGGCAATCGCATTCATGGAAGATCTCCGCAACTGAGCTAAGGCCGCCCCGGCAGGTGCTGGGGCGGCAATGTTACGCTTTTATAGTGAATGCCTTATAGGCAGGCTTCGATCTCTTCCAGTGAGGGCAGGTTATCCATGGTACGGCTCATGTTGAAGGGGGCCGTCACATCACGCCATGCGGCGTACTCTTGCAGGTAGGTGATCATGGAGTGGTAGACCTTAGCATGGTCTGGATTCTCACAGGCGCCGCGTACGATGACCTCGTTGGTGATCTCCTGGATACGCGCCAGATCCTCTTCAGAGAACTGGTTGATGGTCACGCCCGCGTCGATAAACTTCTGGGTCGCTTCGGTGGATTCGCGCTCAGACCAGGAGAGTGACCACGCCATGGTGGCTTCGGCAGCGATACGCAGCTTGGCTTGCGTCTCTTCAGAAAGCGCATCCCAAGAATCTTTGTTGATCATAACGCCGAACACGCTCGCTGACTGGTGCCAGCCGGGGGTCGCCCAGTAGTCGGCCACTTCGGCAAAGCCTGCATTGAAGTCAACGCCAGGGGTGGAGAACTCACCTGCGTCAATCACGCCACGCTCAATGGCTTGGTACACTTCGCCACCAGCCAGTGTGACCTGTGAGCCGCCCAACTCTTCAAGCACACGGCCCTGGTCACGGCCAGAAAGACGCAGGCGCTTGCCTTCTAGGTCGGCGATGCTCTCGATGGGCGTGCGGCCCATAAAGCCGGATTCATTGTTGGTAATACCGTAGGGCAGGTAAACCATGTTGTACTGGCCATAGATCTCTTGGTAGAGCTCAAAACCGCCCCACTGTTGGATCCAGTTCAGATAATCGACACCGTTGAACAAACTGGTGGTGGTGGCCAGCGGCGAGAACGCTGGGTTTAAGCCTGCCCAGTAGCCGGGCCAGTCACCTGCGGCTTGGATAGCGCCGGTTTCAGTGGCGTCGAAGACTTCGGTGCCGGGCATCAAGGTGCCGCCTGCGCGGAAGTTAATTTGAACTTCGTCGCCCGCTAGTTGGTTAACCAACTCTGCCCAGTGCTGGTCGATCTTGATCAGATCCAGGTTCTCCGGCCAGGTGGAGGTCATGGTCCACTGCTCTTGTGCCTGGGCGGTGGAGGTGAGAGCGGCGAAAGCGACGCCAGCGGCAAGGCTGGTCAATGCGAATTTTGTAGTCTTTTTCATTGTATGTTTCCTGGTACTTTGGCGGTTAGCGTTATTAGTGTTAATGACCTGAAAGCAGGAAAGTACAGCGGGCAGGCTAACGTTTACGTAAAGTAAAACATCCTGCGCTGCATCGCTAAGCTAGCACATACCCCCCGCTGCAGCGCAATATCAGTAATACAAGGAAGCTAACGCGGGCTTTGTTGCCGTTTTATTTGAAAAATAGCAGTCAAAACATCGCTTTAAAATGCTATTAGGTGCACTTCCACAGGGGGGATATGGTGATAAAACGTTGAAAAGCGCCTATTTGTTAAACCAAAGTTGTAAGAGAATTTTTATTTTAAGGAGTTGCCATGGGCAGGCCGCACCACGCTGAGCCTACCTCACCGGCTGGCACTGCCGTTGCACAACAAGCTGCTGTGTTAGCCAGCTATGCCCGCCGTTTAAAGCGGCGCGGCTGGCGGGGGTTAGTGTGGCTTAACGGTGCTCCAGAGCAGGCGCGCCAGCAGGCGTTGGCGCTATGGCAAGCACTCGACTGGAGTGCGCCACTGTGGATAGGGGATGGCCAGCAAGCGCCGGTAGCACCGAGCTTGCCAAGCCGCAAAGCGCGCACCCGGCTGGGAGCAGAGCATCAGCTGGTGATCCTGGATGCCAGCGGCCACCAAGGGTTAGATCCAGATGCCCTAGGCGCACTAGCGGGCACCGTCAGCGCTGGCGGTCTGCTGGTGCTGGTCACCCCAGCGACGTGGGGCAGCCAACCCGATCCCGACTACGCCCGCTTTGCCGATTACCCTTGGCAGTGGGAAGCGCTCAGCGCGCACTATTTAGCGCGGTTGGCCTGTCAGTTGGGCGAGTCTAATGCCGTGATCCACTGGCCCGTTGGTGGTGCGCTATGGCTACCCGCGTTGAGCAAACGGCAAGCAGCCGCCGCGCAATGGGACGATGCTGACTGCCTCACCCTAGACCAGGCCAGCGCAGTGAGCGCGCTGGTCAAGCTCAAACGCCGCCGCCCGCTGGTAGTGACTGCCGACCGGGGACGAGGCAAAAGTGCCGCTTTGGGCATAGCCTGCGCGCGCTTACTGCAGCAAAGCGGTGACGTAGAACTCCTGCTTACGGCCCCTCGGCTTAGCGCAGTGGAGAGCGTCTTTAGCCGAGTGGCGGCGCTGTGCCCTGAAGCACAGCACCACGGCCCCGCCGAGGTGTCGCTTCCCAACGGCAGTCGGCTGCGCTTTTTGCCGCCGGATGTTCTGACAGAACAGATAGAACAGGGCACGCTAGTAGGCAGCGGCAGTATGCTGCTGGTGGATGAAGCCGCCGCCATTCCGGCGTCGTTGCTGGCCCGCTGGCTGGCGGCTTTTCCGCGCATTGCGTTTGCCACGACGGTGCATGGCTACGAAGGCTCGGGGCGCGGCTTTGCGCTGCGTTTTCGCGATATATTGGACCGCCAAGCGCCCCAGTGGCGTGAATTGACGCTGCAAGCGCCAATACGCTGGTCAGCCGGTGACCCGCTGGAAGCCGTCATTCAGCACCTGCTTTTACTCGATGCGCCGCTGCCCAAAGGAGAGCCACACCAGGGCGAGCGGCTTCCCAGCATGGTGATTAGCCAAGCGCAGCTAGCGGAGCGGGGGGCTTTGCTGGAAAAGCTGTTTGGCCTGCTGGTGCAGTCCCACTACCGCACCACGCCGAGTGATTTACGCCAACTGCTGGATGGCCCCGGCACGTCGCTGCGCATGGTGCTAGGCAGCGATGGGGCTGGCCCCCAAGCGGTACTGGTCACGCGAGAGGAGGGTGGCTTTGATGCCGCGCTTGCCGAGCAGGTAGCGCGAGGCGAGCGCAGACCTCAGGGGCATTTGTTGGCGCAGTCGCTGGCGGCCCATTGCGGCAGCCGTGAGGCGCTAACCGCCCGCTGGCGGCGGGTGGCGCGCATTGCTGCCCACCCACAGCGCCGTCGCGAAGGGCTGGGGCGGCAGCTGTTGGAAGAGGATATGGCCAGCGCTGCTCAGCAAGGTATTGTGCTGTATGGGGCTACTTTTGGTGCTGAGGCAGGGTTGCTCCAATTTTGGCTGGCGCTGGGGTTTGTGCCGGTGCGTTTAGGCATTACCCGAGAAGCCGCCACTGGCGAATACGCCGTGATGGTCGCCAAACCGCTCAACCAAGAGGGTCAGTCGGTGCTCGGTGAATTAACCGCAGGCTTTGCCGCTTCGCTACCCGGCCTGTTGGCGTTTGAGTTGGCAACACTGCCCGCTCCGGTGGTGGCGCTGTTGCTCACCTCGCTCTCCGGCCAGCCGCTTAGCGCAGCCGAGCATCAGGCTGTTCACGACGTAGCCTATGCCCGCCGCGACCCCGCCCTGGCTCGCCCGGCGCTGCAGGCGCTGGCGCGTGAAGCCAGCCGCCAACCGTTAGGTGAGGCCCAGCAGGCGCATCAGCAGCTCGCTGCTTGGGCCTACCAAAATCAGCCGTTCGCTAAGGCTCAAAAAGAGGCCGTACAACGCTTACGTCAGGCTGTACAGCAGGTGATCGAAGCATGCGCGCTTTTCCCCAGTGAGCCAGAGCGGTTAAAGTAAGCCCGTTATCGATAATGAAGAGTTTCCATGAACGCACATCTAGCAGCGCTCGAACCACGCCTTGTATGGCAGCACTTTCGCACCCTGTGTAACACGCCACGCCCCTCCGGCCATGAAGCCGCTTTGGTGGCGACGTTAGAAGCCTGGGCCGATGCTCAGGGGCTCACCCACGACCGGGATGCCTTTGGCAACCTGCGCATTCGCAAGCCCGCAACGCCCGGCTGTGAAGACGCTCCCGGTATCGTGCTGCAGGGGCACCTGGATATGGTGGCCCAGGCCAACTCGGGGCATGAGCACGACTTTACCCGTGACCCCATTCGCACCGTGGTCAAAGAGGGGTGGCTTTACGCTGAAGGCACCACTCTAGGGGCGGATAATGGCATGGGCGTGGCGGCCATTTTGGCCGTACTGGAAGACCCCGAGCTGACCCATGGCCCGCTGGAAGCGCTGTTCACCCTGGAAGAAGAGACCTCCATGGGCGGTGCGCTGAATCTTGCTGAAAATTGGTTGGAAGGCTCGCTGCTGCTCAACTTGGATAGCGAAGACCGTGGCGAGGTGTATATCGGCTGTGCGGGCGGCGCGGATGTGGTGGTTGACGCTCAACTGCCCAGCGCTGCCCTGCAGGAGGGCGAGCAACTCCTTTCTCTCTCGCTCACCGGCCTGAAAGGCGGCCACTCGGGCATGGATATCCATAAGCCTTTGGGAAACGCTAACCGCCTGCTGGTGCGCGTGCTGTGGGCACTGGAGGCCTTCGGTGCCCGCCTGGTGAGCTACCAGGGCGGCACGCTGCGCAACGCCATTCCCCGTGAAGCCTTTGCCCAGGTAGCACTGCCCGCCGATGATATGGACGCCGCCCTGGCGGCCGTTGAGAAGCTGGCCGTGACCCTCAAAGCCGAGCTGGGCAGTGGCGATAGCGGCTTGGTATTGACCGCCACCCGTGCGGAACAGGCCGACGCTGAGCCGCTGACCCTGGACGCTAGCGCCATGCTGCTGGCCGCGCTACATGCCGCCCCGTGTGGCGTCGAGCGCATGAGCGCCGACGTGCCAGGCGTAGTCGAAACCTCCAACAACCTGGGCGTGTTAAGTGTCGAGCAGGGGCGTTTCCACCTCTGCGCCCTGGTGCGTTCGTTGCACGATAGCGCTGCCCAAGCGATGGCCGAGCGCTTTCAGGCGCTGTTTGGGCTAATGGGCGCACGGGTGAAAGTCGAAAACGGCTACCCCGGCTGGGCACCCAACCCGGATAGCCCGCTACTGGCCACCTTCAAGGCGCGCCACGCGGCGCTGATGGGCCACGAGCCCGAGGTGAAAGTGATCCATGCAGGGCTAGAGTGCGGTATTTTGGGCAGCAAATACCCGCACTTGGACATGATTTCCTTTGGCCCGCTGATTCGCGGCGCGCACTCGCCGGATGAGCGGGTGGAGATCGAATCCGTGGCGGAGTTCTGGGCCATGCTGCGCGATCTGGTAGCGGCGCTGGCGAAGTAACGCCATGCTAAAGTAGCAAAAGAGCAATAAAAACGGCACCGCGAAGGTGCCGTTTTTATTAGGGAGGAATATCCGCAGTGTTATTAATCGCGGCTGTTCACCGAACTTACTTGCCTAAATAGGCGTTGAGCATCCACACGGTTTTTTCCTGCTCGCGGATGTAGTCGCCCGCCTGGGCGGCGGTGCCTTCGTCGTCGGCGTCGGACGCTAGCGCCAGCAGTTCGCGCTGCAGTTCGATCAGCGTTTGATAGCCTGCCAGAACGCCTTGCACGCAGGTCTTGCCATCGTGGACATCTTTGTCTTCTTGGATGCGCGACAGCTTCACGTAATCGCTGTAGGCGTGTACCGGCTTATGCCCCAGGGTGAGAATACGCTCGGCCACTTCATCTACTTTGGTCAGCAGGTCAGTGTAGAACTCTTCAAACTTGGCATGCAGCTCAAAGAAGTCGTTGCCCTTCACGTTCCAGTGGTAGCCACGCACATTCATGTAAAAAATCTGATAGTTGGCCAGCAGGTGATTGAGTTTCTCGGCTAACTGGCTGGCGCTGCCTTCGTGTAGGCCAATGCTGTTCATATTATCCATTATCTGCTCCTCCATGGTTGGAGCCGCGCTGAAAAAGTACGGCCATCAAATCGTTTGATCTAGCTTAAGGCGCTGTGCTTGTGATGCAAAACAGGTTTTTTGCATCGCAGCTATAGCGCCCTACCATTAGAGCGGTGAGCTGGCGACGGCTGACTCATCGCTGATGGATAAAGAAATGTAGGCGCAGGCGCGTCATTTCAAGGGGCTTATCGTCAAGGCTCGCTCCAAGACCTGCTCAAAGGCGCGCTCAGCGGCTTGCAAGCCACAGGCGTGCGATGCTTTCGCAACGGTCTGCCAGAAGCTCTGCCGTACGGGGTAGCGCCTGTTCTAATGTCATTAGGCCATCGGCTAGCGCAAAGGCGGCGGTAACGCCTTCTTCCGTGCAGGCTTGCCAGCCATCGCCTAGGCTACCCGCGAGCACAATCACCGGCTTGCCCTGGCGCTTAGCGGCGCGGGAGACACCAATCGGCGTTTTGCCCGCCAAGCTCTGGCCATCTAGGCGGCCCTCGCCGGTAATCACTAAATCTGCATCGTTCAGTAATTGGGCAAAATTCGCCTGCTGCATGATCATTTCAATGCCCGGCGTTAGCGTCGCGTTCAAAAAGCAGTGCGCCGCAAACCCCATGCCGCCTGCTGCCCCTGCTCCCGGCAGTGCTCTGTCATCTTTACCGAGCGCTTTGGCAGTAAGGTCAGCAAAGTGGCCGAGCGCGCGGTCTAGCGTTGCTACATCGGCGTCTGTCGCGCCCTTTTGTGGGCCGAAGACGGCACTGGCACCGCGTTCGCCTAGCAGTGGGTTATCCACATCCACGGCGGCCTCTACGCGTAATTCGGCTAAGCGCGGGTCTAACGTCGAAAGATCCAGGGTCGCAAGCTGCTGGAGCGCGGCGCCGCCTGGAGGCAGCGGCTGGCCCTGGGCATCCAGTAGCGTAGCCCCCAATGCTTGCAGCATACCGGCACCGGCGTCGTTGGTGGCGCTACCACCAAGTAGCAGTAAGGCATGGGTGGCGCCTGCTTTTAGGGCAGCGAGAAACAGCTCGCCTACGCCAAAGGTGGTGGTATGCAGGGCGCTGCGCTCTGCGTGGGTCAGGTGCTGCAGGCCGCTGGCTTCTGCCAGCTCGATAAACGCGGTACGCTGCTCGCTTAGCCAGCCCCAGGCGGCTTGGCGTGGCCGCCCAAGGGCGTCTTGCACCGTGAGCGTACGGCGCTCGGCATGGGTGGCGGCAATTAAGGCATCAAGGCTGCCTTCGCCGCCATCCGCCAGGGGGCAGAGCTGTGTGATGGCGTTGGGCGCTGCCCGTTGAATACCTTGTGCCATGGCCTTGGCGGCCTCTTCGGCCCCCAAGGCGTCCTTAAAACTGTCAGGGCAAAGCAGTACTTTCATCGCACAACCTCCTTAAAACGTTGTCTCAGCGTGTTGTCGTTCTTTTTAATGTCTGTTGGCGAGCTTAGCGCGCTGCTTGGTGGCACACCAGCCACGAAGGTAGCGAGAGGATTTATCATGAAGGCCATACCCCTTAGCATTACCTGCCTGTTGGCACTGGCGGGTTGTCAGACGGTTCCTGACCGGCTGCCCCAAGCGGAGCCTGCGCCAGCGGTGGCTTGTTACTTTCCTACCGACCCTCCCACCGACCCTCCCACCGACCTTCCCACCGGCCAGTCTGCACCGGATGAAACGCTGAGCGTTTTGACGGCAAGCATCGACGTGCTGGAAGCCTGGGGGTTTTCGTTGGAGACCACTGATACGGAGCTTGGGCTAGTGAGTGCCTCCCGGGAGCGCGAGCTGATCGGCTACTACGACCGCTATGACTACGACTATGGCTACGGCAGCGGCTTCCGCCTGTTTGGCGGGTTGGGTATTGGTCGCGGTGTAGGGATTGGCGTGGGAGGCTCCTTCGGCCCAGGCTTTGGCCAGCAGCCCGTTGAGGTAGAGCGGGTATCGCTGCTTGCCCGCGATGGCCATCTGCGCATTTCAAGGGACATTCGACGCTTTGACCACCTGGGCGACCTGCGAGAGTCCTATAGCGCCAGTAACGATGATTTCTGTGGCCGTTTCCAGGACGCTTTTTCGTCATCCGTCACACCGCAGGGGGCATCATGACACCGTTTCGCCATACCTCATGGGTAGCGCTCACGCTATGCGCCACGCTGTGGCTGGCAGGCTGTGCCACCACGCAACCTCTTGAACCGCGCGAGCTGCGCTATAGCGCGCCAATGGAGCAAACCTTCCGCGAGGCGGTAGCACTGATGATGGAGCAGGGCTATGTGATACGCCACGCTGACTTGACCTTAGGGCGCGCCGAGGCAAGCCTGGCACGCTGGCCGGAGTATCGCATCCAACTACAAGTAAGCGATGCACAAGGAGGCAGCTTAGTGAGCGTGTCGGCGCTGCGCGGTAGTCAGCCGATACCGCCTTATGTGCTAGATCCCTGGCTCGTGGAGTTACAGCGCAAATTAGGAGAATTACCGTGATAAGAGCATGGCCACGGGTATCGGTTCGGCGCACCTGTCAGGCGTTGGTGGTGGGTAGCCTGTTGGCTAGCCCTTTAGCCATGGCGCACCCCCATGGCTGGATCGATATGAGCGTGCGGGTCATCACCGATGATAACGGTGTGGCAATCGGGCTTCACCAAACATGGCGGATGGACCCTTTTTATAGTTTGGTCGTGTTTGAGGAGTTGCAGCAGGTACCGGGCGGCAGCATGGAAGAGGGGCTTGACCAGCTCGGGGGAGAAATTCGCGATAATCTGGCGGCCCAACACTACTTTACCGAAGTGCGCATCGGCAGCGAAAAACAGTCCTTTGGTGATGTGACCGAGTACACCGCACTGGAGCGGGACGGCCGTTTAACGTTTATGTTTATTTTACCGCTGACCTCACCCCAGCCTTTGAGCGGTCAGGTGCTGGAGTATCAAGTCTTTGACCCCACGTACTACATCGAGATGGTACATGAGGAAGAGGGCGACGAGCCCTCTCCTCAGGCGCTGATTCTCAACGGCGAACCCGATTGCACGCTAAGCGTGCTACCCGCCGACCCCGATCCGGAGAAGGTGTTGCAGGCGTCACTACTAGACGTGGACGAGGAAGGCGAACCGGGATTAGGCCGCCACTTTGCGGAAACAGGGCGGGTGGATTGCCGCTAGCGGCCTACTGGCTGGTCATGTATAAAGTGTTACTTTATATCTTTTGTGCGGAGGGGGAATGCCGTTAACGGGACGACAGTTGGCCACTGGTGCCCTGGTGCTATTAGGCGTGGCGCTGCTGGTGTGGGCGGTACAGGCGAACTTACAGGGTGCCAGCCTGCAGCTACTTACGTGGCAGCGAGAACTACACCGCAGCCTGACCCTGGCGATTACCGAGTTGTCACGAACGCCTTCCACTGGCACGTGGCTAACGCTGCTTGGCGTGAGCTTCGCCTACGGCGTGTTTCATGCCGCAGGGCCTGGGCATGGTAAAGCAGTATTGGCCACCTATTTGGCGTCTCATGGCGGTGCGACTCGCCGGGCGCTAGGGCTCTCGTTTGCTGCCTCGCTACTGCAGGGCGTGACGGCCATTGCGATGGTGGCGATATTGGTACACGGGCTGGGCTGGGTGACGCGTCAAGCCATGGGCAGCGTGGTATGGGTGGAACAGGCCAGCTTTTTTCTGGTAGCGCTATTAGGGGCTTGGCTCTGCTGGCGAGCGGTGAAGCAGCTGCGCCATGCCTATGCCGTGCAGAGTGAGCCGGTCATGGAGCACGTACATGCGCATGATCACAGCCACGACCACAGCCACTGCTGTGGCGGTGCCCATCATATTGAACCCGAGCAGGCGTTGGATTGGCGTACGGCCTTGATGACCGTCGGGGCGATTGGTATGCGCCCCTGCAGCGGAGCGATCTTGATGCTGGGTGCCGCGAGCCTTTTGGGCCAATTTTACGTGGGGGTCGCGTCGGTGGTGGCGATGTCGCTGGGCACGGGCATTACCGTTTCGATACTGGCCCTGGCGAGTATCGTGGCCCGAGGATGGGCCACCAAGCGGCTACACAAGCAGAGCCAGCAACGGGTCGAGAAAGCGGCGGGCTGGGCGGCACTCACCGGTGGGGCCGTGATTATTGCGCTGGGAATTTCCTTAGCGCTGGCCGGTGCGGCGCAGCCTGCCAGCGGCCCGTTACTCAACGAGCCGCCCGCGCGTGGCTCAATGCTGGGCGGTTGAGCTTAAAGCGACAGCCCCTCAATTTGCGCTAGCAGCTGTTCCCGTCGCTCCCCCTGCTGGGCGAGCTCATAAGGCTTGGGAGTGCCGTTGCCCCACACCGGCGCGGGCCAGCTGGCGTCATCGGTATAGCGCACCACTAAATGGATATGTAGCTGGCTGACCACGTTGCCCAGCGTGGCGATATTGAGCTTGTCGCCCTGGAAGGCCTCTTTCATGGCCGCTCCCAGTTGAGTGGCCTCCTGCCAGAGCTGCGCCTGCTCCTCTTGACTGAGTTCAAACACTTCGCTGACCGATGCTACTCTGGGCACTAGCACCACCCAAGGGTAGCGAGCATCGTTCATCAGCAGAGCGCGGCAAAGCGGTAGGTCGGCGAGGGGAAAGGTATCGGCCTCTAAGCGTGGATCGATTTCAAAGGTTGCCAAACGGAGTGCTCCTAAGCCAAACGGTTAGACTAGCATCATAGCAGGCAACAGTTATGTCAGGGAAAACAGGCGAAATGATTAAAACCTGTTACGCTGAAAACACTCCCAGGCGGTAAGGCTGCCGCCGGAGCTTCCCGATGTTGAATGACCTGTTAAGGAGAACACCATGAAAAAACTACTGGCGACTAGCTTTATTCTGCTCATCACTGCGGGTGCTCTAGCGGGCTGCAACACCATTGCAGGGGCAGGACAAGACGTTGAAGAGGGCGGCCAAGCAGTACAGGACGCCGCGAGTTAAGGTTCGGTCTAACGGTTTATTGTGCAATGTGCGGGCTAGGCAGCAATGCCTGGCCCGCACTGCTATCGAGACAGGGATTTGTGGAGGGAGGTAAATAATGACGCCAGGAAAGCTTTGGATGACCACCACTCAGCGCCATATAAAAGGTCTGGGCAGTGCGCTGGCCGTGATGCTGCTAGCCGGGTGTAGCAGCGCGCCCAATGAGTCCGCCGTGCCTAAGCCGCCGACGGTCGATCAAACCGCGCCGACTAGCCAAACATGCGATGCCAGCGCCGTGCAGTATGCCATTGGTGCGCCCTTTGATGAGGCCAACTTGGCGACGCTAGAAGAGCAGAGTGGCGCTCGTCAGGTGCGCGTGCTGCGCCCCGGCACGGCCGCGACCATGGATTTCCGTGACGACCGGCTCAATATTCATCTGGAAAGCAACGACATGATTGAGGCACTGCGCTGCGGCTAACGCAAAATCAGCCATACGCAGGCGGCGGTGAGAACGCCCATGGTGATGTTAAACCCGCGCCATGCTCGGTCGCTTTTGATCCACTGCCCGATGGCGCTGCCAAACGCGGCCCACAGGGCAATGCAGGGCAGCGCCACCAGCTCCGCAAACCCGGCCAGTACGAAGGCATTGATGGCCGGCTGGCCGCTTTCCGGTAGAAAACCCGCCATCAGCGCCAGCCCCATCACCCACGCTTTGGGATTAGCGAACTGGAACATGGCCGCCTGCCAAAACGTCAGCGGCACCCCGTGCTGGCTACCGTGTAAGTTGGGCGGCGGTGCGGTGGCGATTTTCCAGGCAAGGTAGAGCAAATAAGCACTCCCTACCCAACGCAGTGTGGTTTGCACCACAGGGAAGCGTTCAAACAGTACGCCTAACCCCAGCGCAATGCCGGCAAACAGTAAAAAGCAGCCTCCTAAAATCCCCCACATATGCGGCATCGTACGTCGAAAGCCAAAGTTAGCCCCCGAAGCGGTAAGCATGATGTTATTGGGCCCAGGGGTGAGCGTCATCGACATCATATAGAGCGCGGCAGGGCCAAGGATTAGCCATTCACTATGCATTTTTTGTACCCATACAATTTTGATGATTGAGTTGTTGGTGGGCGTTTTTGTTAGCATAATGTGGCTAATTTTCACGTCAAAGGTTTTATTGTCACCATGACAATTTGGGTGCCTACGCTTGAACACATAACCGGCCCACGCTATCGGGCGATTGCCCAGGCGATTGGTGATGCCATTACCAGCGGTGAATTAGCGCCAGATGACAAGCTGCCGCCTCAGCGACGATTGGCGGATGCGTTAGGCGTCACCGTGGGCACGGTCACCCGTGGCTATGCTGAAGCAGAGCATCGCGGCTGGGTGAGTGCCCGGGTAGGCAGCGGCACCTACGTGAAACAGCGCGGGCCAGCCTGTGTATTTGGCGGTCAGCCTGCCACGCGAGCCGGTGACGACACGATTGATTTAAGCCTCAGCCTACCGCCGCCCCACGCCCTGCGAGAGCAGGCGATGAGCACGGCACTGAGTGCGCTAAGCACCTCGGCGGATGCGCTCAGGCGCAGCGTGGCTTACTCAAGTTCTCAAGGCAGTGACCACCACCGCGCCGCTCTCTCTCAGTGGCTCACTCAGTTAGACATGACCCTGAACGCTGAGGAGTTGCTGATTACCCAAGGCGGGCAACACGGCATTAGCCTAACGCTCGGCACACTTTTGCGCCCGGGGGAGCTGGTCGCCGCGGATGCGCTGACGTACCCAGGAGCCATCAGTGCAGCCCAGCAGGCGCATCTCAAGGTGGTCGGCATTCCCTTTGATCAAGATGGAATGTGTATGGAGGCGCTGGAAGCACAGTGCGCCCGCCAGCCGCCCCGCTTGATTTACCTCACCCCCGATCAAAACAACCCCACCGGCCTCTGCCTGAGCGAAGCACGCCGGGAGCAGCTTGTGGCTTTAGCAAGGCGCTACGATATATGGCTACTGGAGGATGGCGTACAGTACCTACCCGTCGAACAGCGCGGCACGCCGATGTATCAGCTCGCGCCAGAGCGCACGCTGTTTGTGTTTAGCACGGCGAAAGTGCTGGCAGGCGGGCTGCGTATGGGCGTGCTGCGCGCGCCGCCTGCGCTGTTGGAGCGGCTGGCGGCGGCCTTGAGGGCGCAAAGTTGGATGGTGCCACCACTCATGGTGGATTTGGTCTGCCACTGGGTGAGCCAGCCCACCGCACACGAGCTGCTGGCGTGGCAAACCCAGGAGCTGGCAGTGCGCCAGCAGATCGTGACGGACTATCTGGCGGGCTATTCGCTGAGCCGCCAGCCAAACGGCAGCAATGTATGGCTCACGCTACCCGATGGCGTGCGGGCGCTAGAGCTGTGCGAACGGCTCTGTCTGCAAGGCGTTAAAGTGACCAGCGCGGAACCCTTCTGCGTGGGCAGCGCCCCCGCACCCCAGGCGGTGCGGATTTGCATCGGAGCGGCCGTTGATCAGGCGGCGCTTACGCGTGCGCTGTCCATTGTGCGCGCGAGCCTAGAGCAGACGCCCCTGGCGACCACAACGGTCTAGCTAGTCGTAGCGATCTTTCCAACCCTGATGGCGCACCTGCTCTTTGAGCATGTCGAGCACGTCGTAAAGCACCTGTTCGGTCACTTTGGCGCTGGTGTCGTCGACGGTCAACCAACTGTCAAAGCTGGTGTCGGCGGTGCGCTCGACGAGTTGGCGAAAGGCGGGGGAGTGCATGCCTTGCGCCATTTCATCCACCAGCCGCTGGGCGACGCTGCTGATAGAAGCTTGCATCGCGCTTGATGCGGTTTTTCCCATGGGTAAGCGGTGTAGTCGTTGAATTTCCGGGCTCTCCCGCAGCGTGTGGCTCACCAGATCATCGATGGCCGCCATAATGGCGGGGCGATTTTGCTGATAGGCTCGGCCTGCCGTGGCTTCCAAGCGCTCGGCAATTTCATGGATCAACTGGGTTTTGCGCGGCATGATCACCCGCTCGATGACGCGTTCGGTGAGCGAGTCGCTGGACATGATCTGCTCCTGAGCGTTGCCTAGCAAACGCAGCGCTATACGGTCTGAGAGCTCCTCCAGCAAAATATCGTAATACTTGGCAAAAAATCGATAGACCGACCAGCGGGTCACATCGATCAAGCGCAGTCGATGTAACCGGTGTAGGAGCGAAATGACGCGTAAGGCACGTAGCCAACGAAACCCACTGAGTGGGATGCAGCCCAGCACGTCGTACCAGTGTACGAAGGGATAGAAAAACCAACGGTGATAGCGCCGCTCGGCAATGGCTACGGCCCAGCCCAGCAGCACATCGGCAATAAAGAAACTGACAAAGACCAAATCAATGGCAATAAATCGACTGTGAATCGCCGTATCGTAAAAACGGTGAAAACCAGGCGCGATAGCGGCAATTGCTTGGTTGATCGGGCCAATCAGAAACAGCGAGTCAAACAGCAGCAGGCTTAGGTTGAGGACAACGGCGGCAAGGATCAAGAGATCCCAGCCGATGTGCGCATACTCAACGGCCTTGGGCAGGTGGGGGTAGCGCTGCCTGATGGGCATGATGACTCCTTGTCGTTGAAAGTAGAGCAGCGCTTAGCGCTGCTGGTGATGCTGTTGAGTCAGCTCCTCTTCGCGCTCGGCCTGCTTACGCAGCTTCTTGCGCAGCGCCGCCTTTTCGAAGCGCAGCTTCTGTAGCGGGGTCTCCAACGCCAGGGGCGGCACCCGGGCAGGTTTGCCGTTGGCGTCCACGGCTACCATGGTGAGGTAGCAGCTATTGGTATGGCGAATCAGCTTCTGGCGAATATCCTCGGCCACTACCTTAATGCCAATTTCCATGGAGGAGCGCCCCACATGGTTCACGCTGGCGAGAAACGTCACCAGCTCGCCCACATGGATTGGCTGTTTGAACAGCACTTGATCCACCGATAGCGTCACCACATAGTGGCCGGAGTAGCGGCTGGCGCAGGCGTAGGCGACTTCATCGAGCTTTTTAAGAATAGCACCGCCATGCACTTTACCGCTGAAGTTCGCCATGTCCGGCGTCATCAAGACCGTCATGGAGAGCTCGTGCTGGCCCGGTAAGACGCTGTGTTCAAGGCTCTGGTCTGGGGCGTTGGGTACAGCAGAGGCGTCGGACATAAAGGTCACCTTACGATTAAAAATGCCCGCCCCCAGGCGGATACCACGGGGGGCGGGCGTTGACATCGTGCTTAGCAGCTTAGAACCACACTAAGCCCACGGAAATGATAATACCGGTAATGAACAGCTGGATCAGGCAGAAGCCCATGATGTCCTTAGCTTTCAAGCCGGCAATCGCCAGCACTGGCAGTGCCCAGAACGGCTGCAGCAGGTTAGTCCAGGCATCGCCCCAGGCCACCGCCATGGCCACGCGGGCAATATCAGCACCCAGCGCTTCTGCGGCAGGCAGCATGACCGGTGCCTGTACCGCCCACTGGCCACCACCGGAAGGCACAAACAGGTTCACGATACCGGCGCTGATGAACGACCAGAACGGCAGCGAGCTAGCGGTTGCAAACGAGACCAGCCACTCCGACATGCTCTGGGCCAGGCCCGACTGCACCATGATCGCCATAATGCCCGCATAAAAGGGGAACTGGATGACGATGCCCGCGCCGCCCTTGATGGCTTCGTTCAGGCTGGTAAGCAGGTTGCGCGGTGTGCGGTGCAGCACGATCGCCAGGAACAGGAACATGAAATTCACCACGTTCAGGTTCAGGCTGCCGCCGCGCAGCAGGAAGTGGTCCAGCAAGAACAGCAGGCCAGGTACACCTACCAGCAGGGCCAGCGGCATGCTGTTTTCGAGCTTTTCGGCAGGGCGGGTAATGCGACCGACGGGCTCGGGCTCGTCATCCAGCAGCCTGGGGTCTACATACACGCTGTCCTTTTCATCCGGCAGCATCAGACGATTGACCAGCGGCACAGCGATAAAGAGACACACCACAATGGCCAAGTTGAAGAAGGCGAAAATGGTCGAACCCGTGCCAATGACACCGATCTGATCGGCAGAGAAGTGGCCTTCGGTGGCAATCGTCAGCGGCACCGAACCGGCCAAGCCGCCGTGCCACACCACGAAGCCCGAGTAGGCGCTGGCCACCAACAGGCGGTAATCGACCTTGATCAGCCGGGCCAGCTCTTTGGCGAACAGAGCACCGACCACCAGGCCAAAGCCCCAGTTGATCCAGCTAGCGGCTAAAGAGACCAGCGTGACGAGAATAATTGCGCCGCCGGGCGACTTCGCAGTACCGGCAATTTTCTGCAGAATGCGTTTCACGGGCGGCGAGCTTGCCAGCATAAAGCCGGTGACCAGCACGAGCAGCATCTGCATCGAGAAGGTGAGTAGCCCCCAGAAACCGTCGCCCCACATACGCAGCACGGCCAAGGGTGTTTGGCGCTCCACGGCAATGGCGGCCACAGCGGCAATCAGGGTCAACAATAGAACGAAGATATACGGGTCTGGTAAATAACGCTCGACCAGCTTAACTGCTGGTTTTGATATGAGTTTTAGCATGGGGTGCTCACTTTATTCGTTATTAGGAAGTGCGCGGCTAATATACGGCGGTGCGGCACAATTTTCACCCCTCAACGGCCAATGCGACGGGTGCTTAACATTGTTACATCACCTTACGTTAGCGCAGTTTGCTCGCCCTGCCCGTTGTGGCGTTCAACGCTGCTGATCAAAGGTGAGAAACGCCGGATGACGGCCGCCAGCGGGTCAGCCGGTAGTGCCGATAATAGCCAATGAGCACCGCCGAGCGGGTGAGCATAAAAAGTGTGAAGGCTAGCCAGAGGCCGTGATTGCCCAGCCCCTGGCATAGCCACCAGCTAGGCAGGTAGACCGCGAGGCCCGCAAAAATGCTGTTGCGCATCTCGCGTACCGCCGTGGTGCCGATAAACACGCCGTCAAGCAGGTAGCTCCACACGGCAATCAGCGGCATGACCACCATCCACGGCAAATAGCTGGCGGCGGTGGCGCGCACGTCGCTCAGTCCAGTCAGTAGGGCGATCAGTTGATTACCACCCAGGGCAAAAAGCAGCGCCGCCGCAGCGGATGTCCAGAAAGAAAACTGTGCCGTGGCCCGCACCGTGGCGGCAAACTCTCGCCAATCGCGACGCCCGTAAGCGCGCCCTACTAGCGACTCAGCCGCGTGGGCAAAGCCATCCAGCGCGTAGCTGGTCAGCATAATAAATTGCAGCAGCACGGCATTGGCGGCGAGCACGGTATCGCCCTGACGGGCGCCTTGCGCGGTAAAAAACGCCATGGCAAACAGTAGTCCAAGCGTTCGCACAAACAGGTTCGCATTAACGTTAAAGAGCGCTGAATAGGCCTTCAGAGCCAACAGGCGCTGGCGCTGAAAGTGGCCTTCAAGATGCCCCAACTGGCGCAGCACCAAATAGCCACCGAACAGCAGCGCGCTGTAGTCAGCGAGCACGCTAGCCAGCGCCACGCCGTTACTGGTCATCCCCAAGCCCACCACGAACCATAGGTCAAGCACGATATTGACGCTGTTGGTCAGTACTAGAATCATCAGCGTGACGCGGGAGTTCTGCTGCCCTAAAAACCACCCCAAAATGGCGTAGTTGGCCAGTACGGCAGGGGCAGACCAGAGGCGAATCTCGGCATACTCGCGGGCCAGCGGCGTGGCCTGTACGCTGCCATCTAATAGCCATAGGCCAAGCGAGATGAGCGGTGTGCCAAACACGATTAATAGTGTGCCGATGACACCTGCCATGATCAGCGACTGGCCTAGCAAGTTGCGCACGTCACTAGGCGACTCGCGCCCTATGGCCTGGGCGACCAGTCCGGTGGTGCCCATGCGTAAGAAGCCAAAGCCCCAGTAGAGAAAGCTAAATAGCGTTGCGCCAAGGGTCACGCCGGCCAGGTAGCGAGAGTCGGGTAAGTGCCCGACCACGGCGGTATCCACCAAACCGAGTAGCGGTACGGTGATATTGGAGAGAATGATGGGCCAAGCGAGGGTCCAAATACGCATTCAGAGTGACCTTCGCTCGCAAACGTTCAGGCACATCTTAAGTGGGCGAGTTAAGCGGCAGTAATGATGCGATACTTCTCCATCAACTGCTCTTGGGTCTCGGGGCGCTCTGGGTCGAGGGGAATACAGTCCACCGGACACACCTGCTGGCACTGAGGCTCGTCGAAGTGGCCGACGCACTCGGTGCACAGGTTGGGGTTGATCACGTAAATCTCCTCACCGGGAGAAATCGCGTCGTTGGGGCATTCCGGTTCGCAGACGTCGCAGTTAATGCATTCGTCGGTGATCATCAGGGCCATGGGCATACCTCACGAATGGCGTGTCACTCGGGTTTTAGATACCCGAGTGTTTTACTCAACAATATCGATAGCTAGGTAGTGTAGTGCTTACGCAGCGCCTCTGCGACCTGCGGGTGCACCAGGGGGGAAATATCGCCGCCCAGCTTGGCGATTTCCCGCACGATGGTCGAGGAGATATAGGAGTTTTCCACTGCCGGGGTAAGAAACACGCTCTCAAGCTCAGGATTTTGAGCGCGGTTCATATTGGCCAGCTGCAGCTCGTACTCAAAATCGGAGACCGCTCGCAGGCCGCGCAGAATAATCGTCGCGCCCTGTTCGTGCATCATGGTAGTGAGCAGCGTCGAGAAGCCAATCACGCTGACATTCGGCAGCGATGCGCACACCGACTGGGCCAGCGCAATTCGAGTATCCAAATCCAGGCTTGGGTGTTTGCCGGGGCTGGCTGCCACGGCAATCACCACTTTGTCGAACATCCGCGCGCCGCGCTCAATCAGGTCGAAGTGGCCGTTGGTGATCGGGTCGAACGTGCCAGGATAGACAGCGATCTTCTCGCGATGCGCGCTCATGACGGCGTCTCCTCATCCAGTGAACCAAACGGATTATCGGCGACCAGCGAAACCGCGTGGTCATAGCCGGGAATGTGGATACGGTCTGCGTGAATCTCAAGCTCTGGGCCTTCCAGCACCGCTTCGCCAAACTGGTAGCGGGGGGCGTAGCGCCCGCGATCTGCCTCGGCGAGATAGGCAGCGGCGTTAGCGCGTACCGCTTCGCGGCGACCTTTCCACGCTTCTATCGCGGCTCTGCCGTGGCGCTTGGTGAGTAGACGCTCGGTCACCTCTGGCGAGAGCACCACGCCGGTGGCGTTATTACCGCCAAAGCCTTTGGCGTTGATAAAGGCAGCATCGGCGGTAAATGCTTGAGGCGTCGTGAAAAAGCGCAGCCGCTCGGCGTAGACGTCATCGGCCACCGCATCCAGCGTCGGGATACCCGGCAGCAAACCGTGGGCGAAGCTGCCCAGGGCGCTGGCCAGCTGATCACCTGCCGCTGACCCTTGGGAGTGGCCGATGAACGCTTTAATGGCCACCACCGGCCACTGCTTGATGCCGTTAGCGCGGGCGATTTCATCGAATACGTGGGATTCGGTGGTGCGGTTTTTCGGCGTGCTGGTGCCGTGGGCATGAAGGAAGGTGCGTTCTTTCAGAGCGGTCTCTCCCAGCATGTCTTTGACCAGCGCGGCGGCTTTACCCAGGGTGATGTAGTTGCCGATGCCCGGCGCGGAGATAGAGCGCTTATAGCCGTCGGCATTGACAAACACATCGGGCACCGCGCCGAGAATATCGGCCCCTAGCTCTAGGGCAAGGCTGTCGTCCATCAGCAGCACAAACTGGCTCGCTTCTGCCATAGTGAACCCGCAGTTGCGGGCAAACGGACGGCAGGCGCGCTGGTAATCAGTGTCGGTCAGCAGCTCCAGGGCATCCAGCGCTTTTAGGCTGGCGTCATCGGCCAGCGCGCCCATGGCACGGAAGCCTTCGATAATTTCCGGGGTAATCGGCGCATCGGCGGTGCCCACCATCACCACCCGGCGACGGCCTGCACGGATATCGTCAATGCCCAGGCGCAGGTTGTAGAGGAAGCTGGCGCAGGCGCCTAGCGCTGCGCCGGTGCCGCCTACGCTGCCGAGTACATAGGCATTGAGGAAGTCAGCGGGCATCTGTCCATAGCCCAGCGGCATCTGCTTGGAGGTGGCGCGCTGGCCGGTCACCAAGCTTTTCAATAAGCCGCCCCAGCCCTGGTCATCGAGCTGGCCAATCGAGTTGCCCGCGTACACAGCGATATGGTCGGGGTTGAGCTGCTGGCGCAGGGTTTCCCAAGAGAGGCCGCTGGCGCCCAAGCAGTCGCTGGCACCAAACACCGCCATGGAGAGTCCGCGAGGATGGTGCACGCTGCGGTAAAGGCTGGCTGGGTCAAAGCCGCTCGGCAGTTGCGCGGCAGCCCGCACTTTAGGCTCTTGGGCGTCCGGTAGCAGCACGTCGAAGATGCCCGCAGGAATAGTCACCTCGACTTCACGGGCATCGATTTCGCGCACTTGCCACCCATCGGGCAATTGGTCGGGTAGCTGGCGGCGGCGCAGTGTCACGCGCAGCGGCTCTGCCAGCGCCAGATCGGCTCGTCGGTTTGCCGGCAGGCCTGGGGCGAGAAAGCGCGGGTCTTCATTGCGGCGAATCAGCGTGTGGTTAAGCACCTGATCGCGCAGCATCTGGGCAGGGGCGTCAATGGGCTGCCCTGCGCTGTCGTGCCATCCGTTGTCGGAGTGCTCGGCAAGGCGCATAAGCGCTGCCAAGCTTTCCACGGTTTGGCGCTGCTGGTCAGCAGGAAGAGCATCAAGCACGGTGCGGCGGAAGGCCTGATGGCCCGAGGTTCTGCCGGCGGGATTGATGCCGCCCATGCCGACAATCACCGGTAAGTGTGACAAGCCGGGTTCCTCGTGGTGCGGTGGTTTTTAATAACGGTTATTGTCAGACCGTGTCGAAAACCTTAACCGATCTGAGCTTAATAGTGAGCTTACGAAAAGGCTCGGGCGTGATCATAGCACCGGGCGTGCAACGGCGTCATGCCGAGTGCGCGGGAGACTGATAGAATCACGCTTTTTTTAACCCAGGGGATGGCATGCAGCACACCTCACGGCCAGTGATTTCCAATCAGCCAGGTCCGCATCACGATGTGGCGCGCCGAGTAGCGCGCGCATTAGCGCATCCGCTGCGCAAACCCATTGCTGACCACACGCGCCGAGCGTTTGAGCAGGCCGATGCGTGGCGCCAGCAGCACTCTGCACCGTTGATTCTCGACGCAGGTTGCGGGGTAGGGCTATCGACCCGGCGGATAGCCATACAGTTCCCCCACCACAGCGTGATTGGCGTTGACCGCAGTGAGGATCGTCTGGGCCGGGAGCACGGTGAGCTGCCGGAAAACGCCCTGCTGGTGCGTGCCGATCTGGTCGATTTCTGGCGACTGGCCCTGGAAGCAGGCTGGACGCCCGAGCGCCACTACCTGCTGTATCCCAACCCTTATCCTAAATCAGCACACTTGAAAATGCGCTGGCATGGCCATCCGGTTTTCCCCACACTGTTAGCGCTTGGCGGGCGGCTCGAGCTGCGTTCGAACTGGCAGCTCTATGTGGAGGAGTTTGCCCAGGCAGTGGAGGTCGTCACCGGCCAAAAGGCAAGCGTTGCCCCGTTGCACCCTAATGGTGACTATCTCACCCCGTTTGAAGCCAAATATGACCAAAGTGGCCAAACACTTTGGCGTTTGTGTATCGACCTGGAGCGCCCATGACATTTGTTTATTTGATTCTCGCGATTGTGGCAGAGGTGGTTGCCACCAGTGCGTTAAAAGCCTCTGTGGGTTTTACTCGGCCACTGCCGAGCCTGCTGGTCGTTGGAGGCTACGGGGTGGCGTTCTATTTATTGAGCTTGGTACTACGTACGCTGCCGGTAGGGATTACCTACGCCATTTGGGCGGGCTTAGGTATTGTCTTGGTCACCCTAGTCGGGATTGTCGTCTTTGGTGAAAAGCCCGACCTGCCTGCGGTGTTTGGCATCAGCCTGATTGTGGCCGGGGTGGTCACTCTGCAGGTCTTCTCTAAAATGAATGTGCATTGAGGTAGTGGAACGTGACGTGTTTTCTTAACTTACCCGGGCGATGGCTGCGCGGCAGCGTGGTAGCGGGCGTGGCGACCGCTGCGCTATGTGCCAGTTCAATGCTCTGGGCAGATTTTACCCGGTTGAGCCAGCTAGAGGCCAAAGGGTTTTCGGTGAGCGCCGAGGCGCGCTTGCTGGATGCGGATAGCGGCAGCAACCCGCTGCTGGGCAGACTTAATCCAGAGCGTCAGCTCTCACCCGCCTCGGTGACAAAAGCCTATATGTCGGCCGCGCTGCTTAATCGTTTCGGCCCCCAGCATCGCTTCACTAGCCAGTTAGTGAGTACCGGCCAAGTGGATAACGGCGTGCTACGCGGTGATTTGGTCTTTGAAGGCGGCGGTGACCCCGGTTTGACGACGGAAGACCTGTGGCGGCTCGTCCAGCGCCTGCAGCTTGCCGGGGTAACACACGTCGACGGTGCGCTGGTGGTCAGTCAGTGGCGCTTTGGCCCAGTGGAGTGCATCACCACTGATCGCTGCAACGCGCGTACCCGAGTCACCAACGCCTATAGTGCGCCGCTAACCTCGGCAGGCGTTAATTTTGGTACGTGGTGTGTCAACGTGGCGCCTGCGGCAACCCCCGGCGAGCCTGCGCGGGTAGGGCTATGTGATAGCCAGGCGCCGCTGGTGGCCATTGATAATCAGGTGGTCACACGCCCGGCGAACAGTGGCACGGAGATTAGCGCCGAGCGCATCACCGATGAGCGTGGCGATGTGATGCGTTTGACGGGGCAAATTTCTACTAATGCAGCCGCGCGGGATGTTTACCGTGGTGCCGGAGATGCGGCTGAAAAAACCGCCCAGGTACTGTTAAGCATGCTCAATCAGGCGGGCGTTAGCGTGCGTGACCCGTGGCGGGTAAGCTCAACCCAGCCGCCAAGCAGCGCCCAGCGCCTTGCCGCAGTGGATAGCCAGCCGCTCCAGGAGCTGTTACTGCGCACCATGAACTACTCCAATAACTATATGGCCGACGTGCTGGCGCTGAACTTGGTGGAAACACCCCAAGCGCAGCTGCGTCAGGCAGGGCAGGCCATTGAAACCTATGTGCAGAGCTTGCCTGGGCACGGCCCGGTCACACTGCACAGCGGCAGCGGTTTAACCACCGGTAACCGCACCTCGGCGCATGGTGTCAACGTCATGCTGGAGGACATGTTCCGCCAAAGCGCGCTGTTCCCAAGCTTCGTGGCCTCTTTCCAGTCGCCCGCCAATGGCGTGATGCGCTTTATCCGTCGTGGCTCACCTACCTTTCAAAATAACGTCATGCTGAAAACCGGCACGCTCAACCAGCCGTTTGCCGTACGTGCCGTGGCAGGCTATTTTCGCACGGCCCAAGGGCGCTGGGGGGTGTTTAGCGTGTTAGTGAACGGTAGCGGCAGCACGCCCTACCTCAGCTGGCCCGAGGTGCTTGACCCACTGTCGTTAGATTTAGATGCAATGATTTTAGCTAATTAATTAAACGCTTAGGTGAGGCAACGGGCATGAAGCCACGTCACACAGGATTAACCCATTTATTGCACTCCACGCGCTACTCTTGGAAAGGCCTGAAGGCGGCGTTTCGTAATGAGGCTGCCTTTCGTCAGGAGTTGGCGATTACTGCCGTGCTGCTGCCATTTGCCTGGTGGATTGGCGAAGGCCCGATCAGTTGGCTGCTGCTGGTCGGCAGTCTGTTTCTCGTGCTGATTGTCGAGCTGCTCAACAGCGCCATCGAAAACGTGGTCGACCGTATCGGCACCGAACACCATGAGCTGTCAGGGCGTGCCAAGGACATCGGCTCGGCCGCGGTGATGCTGTCGCTGATGATGGCGGGGCTGACCTGGGGGCTGTTAGGCTGGGAAAAATGGATGGGCTAGTTGGCCTAGAATGGCGTTGAGAATCATAACAATCGCTTGGCAAAGAGGTGCTTATGCAGACCAATGATGCGTTATTCCCCACGACAACGCTTCCCAAAGCGCTTGCACCTGCTGCCGAACAGGCACAACAGCGCCTCAGCGAGGCCCTAAGCCAGGCGGATAATATCGCCTCAATGACCAAGCAGCCGCTGCCCTCCAGTAGTTGGGAGGCGCTCGCTCCTGCCCGCCGGGAAGCGCTGGCTCGAGTGGTCACTATCTCCACCTTCGCCCTTGATACGCTGGCGCGCTTTCCCCACTGGCTGGCCGAGCTGGACGCGGCAGGGGAGTTGGATAGCGCGCCCAGCAAAGAAGCGCTGACTCAGTGGTTGGATGATGCCCTGGAGAGCGCCGAGGACGAAGATGCCCTGCACCGGGCGCTGCGCCGTTTTCGTCGAGCGCGCATGCTGGGCATTGTTTGGCGTGATCTAAATCGCCTCGACGGTGCCACCATGTGGGATACCGCCCGATCGGTCTCTTGGCTGGCGGAAGTATGCACCGAAGCGGCACTTGGCTGGCTGGAGCGTTTTTATGCATCCCGCTGGGGGACACCTGCCGCTCGCAGTGATGGTGAGCCTCAGCGGCTGGTGGTACTGGGAATGGGTAAGTTGGGCGCGGGGGAGCTCAACCTCTCGTCGGATATTGATCTGATTTTTGCCTTCCCTGAAAAGGGTGAGACCGAAGGCGGCCGAAAACCGCTAGAGCATCAAGAGTACTTTACCAAGCTTGGCCAGCGCCTGATCGCCGCCCTGGATGCCATGACGGCGGATGGTTTTGTGTTCCGTGTAGATATGCGCTTGCGCCCGCTGGGCGATGGTGGCCCGCTGGTAGGCAGCTTTTCGATGCTCTCCAGCTACTATCAAGACCAAGGCCGTGAGTGGGAGCGCTACGCCATGCTGAAGGCGCGGCCTGTGGCGGGGGATATCGACGCGGGCCAAGAGCTGCTGGCTAGCCTGCGGCCGTTTGTGTATCGCCGCTATCTGGATTTTGGGGCCATTGAGTCGCTGCGCGAGCTGAAGGCGATGATCAATCGCGAAGTGAAACGCAAAGGCATGCAGAGCAACATCAAGCTGGGGCCGGGGGGCATCCGCGAAGTGGAGTTCGTGGTGCAGGCGTTTCAGCTGATTCGCGGCGGGCGTGATACTGAACTGCAGGTCACCTCGCTGCAAACAGCGCTCAAGCGCTTGCCCGAGCTTGGGCTGCTGCCTCAAGCCGTGGTGGACGAGCTACTGCCGGATTACGCCTTCCTGCGCGATGTGGAGCACGCCCTTCAAGCGCAGGAAGATCGCCAAACCCAAATGCTGCCCACCGATGATGAGGACCGCGAGCGCGTCGCTTTCGCCATGGGGCACGAGGATTGGCCCGGGCTTATCGCCCAGCTAGATGAGGTCCGCGAGCGGGTGCGCCAGCACTTCGACGCGGTGATCGCCGACCCTGAAGAAGAGGCCGATGAAGAGCAAAGCGACGCCAGCCTCTCCCAGTGGCGGCTATTGTGGCGCGGTGAACTTGAAGAGGATGAGGCTCAGGCCCTTCTCAGCGAAGCGGGCTTTAACGAATCGGAAAAAGCACTCAAACGATTAAAAAGCCTTTATCACTCGCGCGCCGTGCAGAGCATGCAGCGTATTGGTTTTGAGCGCTTGGATGCACTGATGCCGCTGCTACTGGCTGCCGTGGCGCAGAGCGATATGCCGGACACGGCCCTGGCTCGGGTGCAGCCGTTGATCGAGGCGGTGCTACGACGCACCGCCTATCTGGCGCTGCTGCGCGAAAATCCGCAGACCCTTGAGCATTTGATGCGGCTATGTTCGGCGAGCCCTTGGATTGCTGAACAGTTGGCACGCTACCCCATCCTACTGGATGAGTTGTTAACCCCCGATACGCTCTACACGCCCGCCGATAAATCGCGGCTTGCCGACGAATTGCGTCAAACGCTCAACCGTTTACCCGAGGACGATGAAGAAGCGCAGCTAGAAGCACTGCGGGTGTTCAAGCATGCGCAGATGCTGCACGTGGCCGCCTCGGATGTGGCGGGTACGCGTCATCTGATGAAAGTAAGCGATTACTTAACCTATATCGCAGAAGTTATTTTAGACGCGGTGCTGGCGATGGCGTGGAAGCATGTCACCCGCAAGCACGGTGCGCCTGCGGGGTGTAACAACCGCGAACCTGCCTTTTTGATTATTGGTTACGGCAAGCTGGGCGGCATTGAGTTGGGCTACGGCTCTGACCTGGATCTGGTGTTCCTGCACGATAACGACGGTAAAGGCAGTACCGACGGCCCTCGGCCTTTGGATACGCCGGTGTTTTTCACTCGCCTGGGCCAGCGCATCATTCATCTGCTGACTGCGGTAACCCCGGCGGGCAGTCTTTATGAAGTGGACATGCGCCTTCGTCCATCAGGGAATGCGGGGCTGCTCGTCACGTCGCTGGACGCGTTTGCCGAGTATCAGCATCAAAATGCCTGGACCTGGGAGCATCAGGCGCTGGTGCGGGCCAGAGTGGTGGCGGGCAGTGAGGCGCTGGCCGATAAGTTTGACGAGCTGCGTGGTTCGATTTTACGCCGCGAGCGCGACCCGCAGGCGCTGCGTGATGATGTGGTGAGCATGCGCCATAAAATGCGTGATCACTTGGGCACGAAAGGCGAGGGCGCCAAATCTGAGCGGGGCGATGGCGAAAATGCCAGCACAGATGCCACGTTTAGCTTGAAGCACGATGCAGGCGGCATGGTGGATATCGAGTTTCTCTGCCAGTACGCCGTGCTCGCGCTCTCCCATCAAACGCCCGCGCTGATCACCTATAGCGATAATATTCGCATTTTGGAAACTCTGGCCGAGAGCGGGCACATCACCCAAGTGGAGGCTGAGCAGCTACGCGAGGCTTACCTGGCCTACCGCAGTCGTACTCACCGCGCGTCGTTGACCGGTGAA
The DNA here is from genome assembly GCF_024124725.1 of Halomonas sp. Ps84H-12. Taxonomy (NCBI): domain Bacteria; kingdom Pseudomonadati; phylum Pseudomonadota; class Gammaproteobacteria; order Oceanospirillales; family Halomonadaceae; genus Halomonas; species Halomonas sp. Ps84H-12. Next base: position 66,284 of record NZ_JAMXSJ010000021.1, read on the forward strand.
AAGGCGTTAGGGCAGGTTAAAGAGTTTGCGGAGCACTGTCAGATAGTGACCGCACTGTGGCAGCGTTTTCTGGAACCTTGATTGGCGGGCAGGGCGTTTTTCAGTAGCATCAGTAAAAAGCTAGCCTGATAACGACTGGCCTAAAACGGCTGCTCCCATATCAATCGTTTTAATCACAGCAGTTCCCATAACAGCAGTTCCAATAAAAACAAGGACGACACAATGCGCACTCCTTTTCCTGTGCGGCCTAGCAGCGAGGTGGCTGGTCAATGATCGGTCAAATTTTAGCCACGCTGCTGCCGGTGTTTTTGATTGCCGGTAGCGGTGCCGCCTACGGACGATTCCGCACTCCCGATATTCGCAGTTTAAACACCCTCAATATGGAGCTGTTTGTTCCACTGCTGGTGTTTGCCGTGCTAGCCGACCGCCAAGCGCCCCTGGCGGAGTACGCCTGGCTCGCCAGCGCTGCTGCGCTGGTGGTGTTGGGGTCAGGGTTAGTGCTGTGGCCGGTGGTGAAGTGGCTTGGGTTGGACAGTAAGGTCTTTCTGCCGCCAATGATGTTCAATAACTCCGGCAATATGGGGGTGCCGCTGCTGGTGCTGGCTTTTGGGCCGGAAGCGCTGCCAGCGGCGGTGGTGGTGTTTATCGTGGAGATGCTGCTGCACTTTTCGGTGGGACTTTACATGCTAGACCCGCGTACTTCGCTGTGGCGGATGCTACGTATGCCGATTGTTGCTGCAAGCGTTGCGGGGCTATTGGTTAATGTGGGGGGGGTAGCGTTACCCGGCTGGCTGCTGGAAGCCATGCATATGCTGGGTGGTGTGTGCATTCCGCTAATGCTATTTGCGCTGGGCGTGCGCCTGCTGGAAATTGACTTTAGCGACTGGCGAACAGGGCTGCTGGGGGCGGTGCTTTGCCCGCTCTCTGGGCTGGTGATTGCGCTGCCGCTCATGTGGCTGCTGCCGCTGAATCCGTTGCAAACAGCCACCTTGTTAGTATTTGCCGCGTTGCCGCCAGCGGTATTGAATTACTTGGTCGCAGAGCAGTACAAGCTCGCCCCTCATAAGGTGGCGTCGTTGGTGTTGATCGGTAACTTGGGAAGTTTGATCGTCATGCCGCTAACGCTGGCGGCGGCCTTCGCCTGGATCCAGCCGCCGCCCTAACGGCGAGGCTCGTCTTTTACTTCGTAGCTACCTTCCAGAGCATCGTGCTGCCTAGATGGCTGATCGCCAGCGTAGCCGCCGCCAATGTCTTGAGCGTGATCGGCACGCATCTGCTCCATACGCTTTTTCATCTTATGGCGCACAAACGGCATCATCGCCCAGCCAATCAGCAGGAAAAATAGCCCCAGCACAACGCCAACAATCATCAGTGCGCCAAACGCTAGCCACGTCAACAGCAGTTTCAAGCTGCCCATTAGCCCATTTGGCTGCGTTTGTGCAGCACGGGCGCGCCACTGGTTAGCAGCTTGCCAAGCGGCATTGCGTTGGTCGCGATTCATCTGTGGCATGAAAGCCTCCATCGTTCGTTTGCCACTATTGGAACATAGCGGAGCGAGCAAGTTCACTGCTTCTTTTTGAGAGTTGAAACTAATATATCAGTTGGTGCTAATTTTTCTGTATTAAGCGCTTAACATGCGATTGCTAGCCTCGGATGTTAGGATTTAATTGAGCGCACTAAAATGAAGAGCCGTGTTTTTATAAATCCACGCATTTATTAACCAGTATTTTCATTAACCAGGGTGGTGCTATGACAAATCATGGAGGGAAGTCGGTGTTTATCGCATCGGCAGTGATTATTTTCGGCTTAGTGATTGTGGGGGCCGCGTTTCCTGTCGCGTTTGGTAATGCTGCTGAGGCCGCCCTCACATCAATTACCGAGCTATTTGGCTGGTTCTATCTCTTCTCTGTATTTGGCTTTGTGGTGTTCCTGATTGGCCTGGCGCTCAGTAAATACGGCAAAGTACGTCTGGGACCCCAGGACAGTACGCCCAGCTACAGCTTTTTCTCATGGATCAGCATGCTATTGGCCGCAGGCTTTGGGGTAGGGCTGGTGTTTTACGGCATGGCAGAGCCCATGACGCACTACATTAACCCGCCTTACGGCGATGTCCCGGCAGAGAGCGAAGCGGCTGCACGCTACGCCATCCAGTACAGCTATTTTAATTGGGGAATTCACCAGTGGGCGGCATTCTCCGTGGTGGGTTTGATTATTGCTTACTTTCAGTTCCGTAAGGGGCAGGCGGGTTTGGTGTCTTCAGTGCTCTCGTCGGTCACGGCCAAGCACCCCCATGTGCGCCCCTACGCTTCCTGGTTAGATGTTTTTGCGGTGGTGGCTACCGTGATGGGGGTGGCGACATCACTAGGGCTTGGCGTATTACAAATGAATGGCGGTCTTAACGCGGTATTTGGCTTGCCGGAGAATGGGTTTTGGCAATTTGTCATTCTATTTGTGATGTTCTGCGCCTACATGGCATCTACTTGGTCTGGTTTGGATAAAGGCATTAAGCGCCTGTCTAACTTAAATATGGCGCTGTGTATCGGTTTGATGCTCTACGTGCTGTTCACCGGCCCGACCATTGCTATTTTGGAAACGATTACGCTAGGCATTGGCGACTATCTGCAGAATTTTATTGGCATGAGCCTGCGCATTTCACCCTATAGCGACAACCAGTGGGCTAGTAGCTGGACCATCTTCTACTGGGCTTGGGTGATTGCCTGGTCGCCCTTTGTGGGCACCTTTGTGGCACGTGTGTCTCGCGGGCGCACTATTAAAGAGTACGTATTTGGGGTGCTCTTTGTGCCGCCGCTTTTGGCGTGCTTGTGGATCGGCGTATTTGGTGGTGCAGCGCTTAACCTGGAGCTGAACGGCACCGATGTAGGCCTGGCTGCGGCCACCGAAGCAAACATCACCGTCGCCCTGTTTGAGATGTTTGATTTGATGCCGTTCTCGGGCGTGCTCTCCGTGTTGGCCATGCTGCTAATTTTTATTTTCCTGGTGACCTCAGCAGACTCCGCTTCGTATATTGTGGCGCAGATGACGGATAATGGTTCTATCAATCCACCACTCTATAAACGCGTGGTATGGGGCGTGCTGATCGCGGCGATTTGCCTTACGCTTATCGTGGCGGGTGGCCTTTCTGGCCTGCAGTCAGCGGCCGTGCTGTCAGCGCTGCCGTTTACCTTTATTCTGTATATGATGGTGATTGTGCTGGTACGCGAGCTGCGTGCGGATCGTAAAGCGATGCTGACCCAGCTCTACCGTCGCCACGGTGAGACCCCCGTGGGTGCTGATGCCTTTGAGGCGGAGCAGTTAGGGGAAGAGGAGCGTCTGCGCCGTGCGCCCAGCGTGGTCAATCGGCGTATTAATAGCTAAACAACGGCTTCGATAGAGGAAGCACCTATGGAAACTGCGTGCTAATGGCTCGACAGGGACGTCACGGGGCAACGCGAAGGCAGCCAAAAGGGGCTGCCTTCGACCGTTGGTTAGATCGGGTGGTCACCGTTGCGGTAGTCACTGCGATGGTGGTCGGCTTGTCAGCGGTCATTGCCCACTGGTTGCTGTGACGCTGTGACGTAGAGCCGATGGATGCCTACAACGCCCGATTACGCCGGGCGTTCGTGTATCTCGATGCGGTTCCTGCCGCGTCGTTTGGCATGGTAGAGCTGTTGATCTGCTTTGTTGAGCAGGTCATCAGGGCTAAGCGGCTGCTCAGGTGTTGTGGTGGCAATGCCCATGCTAGCCGTTAGCCCGCCTTATTCATGAGGCCGACCTGAAAACGAAGATAGCGGATGGTATTCTCTTGAGAAATCAGAACGTTCCGGCAAGAACCTGAACCAAGAGAGCCATCCGCTATGGGTGAAAGCCTATCCACCTGGACGCCCTCGTGCAACAGCTCTGTCCGTGTCGAGTTGAGCGGCCAGCGCACCACCAGCGACAGCGGCGCTTTGCTGCTGCGTGAAGCCCTCGACAACAGCGGCGCGGTTGAGGCGCTGGAAGACAACCTAGTCGATCCGCGTCACCCGCTGCGTATCCGCCACTCACTGGCCAGTCAGCTGCGTACCCTGGTGCTGCAGCGTGCCATGGGTTGGATCGATCTCAGCGATACCGACTCGCTGCGCCGTGACCCGCTCTGGCAGTTGGCCTGCAGCGACGCGCGTGGGATGACGCCCCTGGCCCAGGACCGGCCGTCGCAAGCCACGCTGTCGCGGCTGCTGACCTGCCTCGGGCGCAACGACAATATCGATGCTGTGCACGAAGGCCTGCTGCGGCTGGTGCTCTGGCGCCTGACCTCGCTGAAGAACGGGGAGCGGCCCAGGCAGCTGACCCTGGACATCGACGGCCTGCCGATCGAAGTCCACGGCCATCAGGGCGGCTCGGCCTATCATGGCCTTTACGGGGCCCGCATCTACTCGCCGCTGGTCGCCTCGCTGGCCGAAACCGGCGATATGGTCGGCGGGCTACTGCGAGAGGGTAACGCCGGCCCGGCAGAGAACGCCGATACGTGGATCCCGCACCTGGTGAAGCGGCTCAACGAGAGCACCGGGGCACAGGTTCGTGTGCGCATCGACGCCGGATTCACCGACAACGACACGCTGGAAG